>JAMLIH010000014.1 GCA_023954255.1 Phyllobacteriaceae bacterium
CCACGCGGGAGCCGGGCGGTTCGCCGGGCGCTGAAGCCGTTCGCCACGTGCTGTTGTCGGGTGCTGCGGAGCCTTTCGGCGCGGAACTGGAGGCGATGCTGTTTGCCGCCTCGCGCGCCGATCATGTGGACCAGATCATCCGGCCGGCCCTTGAAGCCGGAAAAATCGTCATTTCCGACCGTTTCTTCGATTCGACACGGGTCTATCAGGGAACGGCCGAAGGGATGGACGAAAACCTGTTGCAGCGCCTTGAGCACATTGCATGTGGAGATACCTGGCCGGACCTGACGGTCATTCTCGATATCGACCCGCACGAAGGCATGAAGCGTGCTGCAGAGCGGCGCAACGAAAGCGAAGCGCCTGACCGGTTCGAAAAGGAGTCGATCCGGCTTCAGGCAAAGCGCCGCAAGGCCTATCTCGACATCGCCGCAAAGGAGCCCGAACGCTGCGTGGTTGTCGATGCCGAAGGCACGCCGCAGGCGGTTTCCAAGCGCCTTTGGCAGGCAGCCGAAAAACGCCTTGCCGACAGGCTGAAGACCGGCAAGAAAAGCACAGGCGAAAGCCGGGCCAAACCTGCCGCCGCAGGAAGGCCTGCCGGGAAGTAGCGCCGGGCCCGCCGCCGGCAAGGGAAACAAGACGGAATGGAAAACGAAATTCCCGGTAGCTGGGACAGTCTGGAAGGCGTGCTGCAGCCCTTCGAAAGCCCGGATGTTCTGGGCCATGAGGATGTATGCCATACGCTTGCCCGCGCCCATGCCACCGGCAGGCTGCACCATGCCTGGCTTTTGTCCGGCCCCAGAGGCATCGGCAAGGCGACGCTTGCCTACCAGTTCGCCGGTCATCTCCAGCGTTATCCCGAGGCGGCAAACGCGCCGCAGGGTTTGACGCCAGCCGACGACACCACCGCCGGAATGATCCGCCGCGGCGCCCATCCCAACCTGCTGACTGCCTCCAGGCCGTGGAACGCCAAGGACAAGAAGTTCATGACCCGGCTCACCGTCGACGAGGTGCGCCACATCAACGCCTTTCTGCGCTCGACCACCGCCATGGGGGGCTGGCGCACGGTCATTGTCGATTCAGCCGACGACATGAACACCAGTGCCGCCAACGCGCTGCTGAAGATCCTTGAGGAACCGC
This sequence comes from Phyllobacteriaceae bacterium, assembly GCA_023954255.1. Lineage (GTDB taxonomy): Bacteria > Pseudomonadota > Alphaproteobacteria > Rhizobiales > Rhizobiaceae > Salaquimonas. The sequence continues at coordinate 1,138 of JAMLIH010000014.1, forward strand.
CTTCGCAGACGGTTTTCTTCATTCTGGCCCATTCGCCGCGCGGCCTGTTGCCGACCCTGCGCTCGCGCTGCCAGACGATGAGCCTGAAACCGCTTGCAGACGATGTTCTGCGCCGCGTTATCAGCCGTCAGCCGGTGATGGAAGGCGTCGAAGACACCGCCATGGACAAGTGGATTGCCCTTTGCGGCGGTTCGGCCCGCCGCGCGCTCGAACTGGCGCAGGGCGAAGTTGCCGCCATGGTGGGCGAGTTCTTCGATCTCGTCGAGGAAAAACAGGCCGACTGGCAGAAGATACACCGCCTCGGTGCAGCACTTGCCCCGGCCGCGAAGGCGCAGGACTACCAGCTTTTCATCGATCTCGTATTCGACCGGCTGGCAGCGGTAACACGTAGCCAGGCGCTCAACGACCAGGTGCCGATGGCAAGGCTCGCCTCCTATTGCGACGTCTGGGACAAGGTCCGCGCCGACCATGAAAAGGCGGTCTACTGGAACCTCGACAGGAAACAGGTGATCCTCGGCCTCTATTCGGATCTGAGGCGGGTCTGACGGAGTTTCCGGTCAATCTGCGGTTTTAGTGCCCCCGGCGGTCGACAAAAGACGCGGGCGGCCTTATGTGCTGTGCCGAACCGCGCAAGCTCGCCCGCCTGCGCTTCCTGCAAAGCAAAAAGTGCCATGACAGACAGATATTACATCACCACGCCGATCTTCTATCCCAACGGCGTCCCCCATATCGGCCATGCCTACACGGCGATTGCGACCGATGTACTTGCCCGTTTCAATCGTCTCGACGGCAAGCGGGTGATGTTTCTGACCGGCACCGACGAGCATGGCCAGAAAATGCAGCAGACGGCTCAAAAGGAAGGCATTGCCCCGATCGAGCTTGCCGACCGCAACTCCGCCGTCTTCCGCAAGATGGTGGCAGCGCTCAACTGCTCCAACGACGACTTCATCCGCACCACCGAAGAGCGCCACAAGAAGGCGTGCCAGGAGATATGGCGGCGGATGGAGGCCAATGGCGACATTTACCTCGACACTTATGGCGGCTGGTATTCGGTGCGCCAGGAAGCCTATTTCGACGAAAGCGAGACGCAAGTCGGCGAGGATGGCGTGCGCCGCGAGCCGCTCGGCTCTCCCGTCGAATGGGTCGAGGAGGAAAGCTACTTCTTCCGCCTGTCGGCCTATGGCGACAAATTGCTGGCGCACTACGAGAACAACCCGGATTTCATCGGCCCCGCCGAACGCCGCAACGAGGTGGTGAGCTTCGTCAAGGGCGGGCTGCGCGACCTTTCCGTCTCGCGCACCACCTTCGACTGGGGCGTGCCGGTGCCGGGCAACGACAAGCACGTCATGTATGTCTGGGTCGACGCGCTGACCAACTATGTCACTGCCACCGACTGGCCCGATGGCGGCGAGAGGGCCGATCTGTGGCCGGCCGATGCCCATATCATCGGCAAGGACATCCTGCGTTTCCATGCCGTCTACTGGCCGGCATTTCTGATGAGTGCCGGTCTGGAACTGCCCAGACAGGTCTACGCCCACGGCTTTTTGTTCAACAAGGGCGAGAAGATGTCGAAATCGGTCGGCAATGTCGTCGACCCCTTCGCCATGGCGGAAGCCTATGGCGTCGACCAGATGCGCTATTTCTTCCTGCGCGAGGTACCTTTCGGCAATGATGGTTCCTACAGCCATGAGGCGATTGTCGCCCGCATCAACGCCGATCTCGCCAACGATCTCGGCAATCTTGCCCAGCGCTCGCTGTCGATGATCGCCAAGAACTGCGAGGGCAGGGTGCCGCAGCCGGGCGATTTCAGCGACGAGGACAGGGCATTGCTCGATGCTGCCTATGCGCTTCCCCAAACAACACGCGGCGAGATGAAGGCCTTCCGCATCCACAAGGCGCTGGAGGCGATCTGGCAGGTGGTGGGCGATGCCAACCGCTATTTTGCCTCCCAGGAACCCTGGGCGCTGAAAAAGACCGATCCCGAACGCATGGCAACCGTGCTTTATGTGACGGCGGAGGTAATCCGTGTGGTGGCCGTGATGGTTCAGGCCGTGATGCCTCAAAGTGCCGGCAAATTGCTTGATCTTCTGGCGGTGCCGCAGGATGCGCGTCAATTCACCGATACCCAAACGCCGCTGGCGGCGGGAACCCAATTGCCCCAGCCGCAAGGGGTATTTCCGCGCTATGTGGAAACGGAAACCGGAGCATGAGCGAAGCCGGGGCGAGAACCTCCAGCATCGAACGGGTAAGGGCGGCGCTTGCAGCTTCCGGCCTTGCGCTGGAAGCCGTCGAACTCGATGCCAGTACCCGCACAGCGCAGGAAGCAGCCGATGCCATCGGTTGCACCGTTTCCCAGATCGTCAAGTCGCTGGTCTTTCGCGGCGAGGATACGGGCGAGGTGATCCTGGTGCTGGCAAGCGGCACCAACCGGGTCGATGAAAAACACATGGCGGCGACGGCCGGCGAGGTACTGGGCCGGGCCGATGCGGATTTCGTGCGGGCTGAAACCGGCTTTGCCATTGGTGGCGTCGCGCCGGTCGGCCACATCAGGCCGGTGAAAACCTTCATCGACCGGGACCTGCAGCAATATGCGGAAATCTGGGCAGCCGCGGGAAAACCCAATGCCGTCTTCCGCCTGACGCCCGATGACCTGATTGCCCTGACCAAAGGCAGTATCGTTCAGATCTGCTAAGCCCGAACCGGACCGTTTTCATGCTTGTCGATTCCCACTGCCATCTCGATTTCCCCGACTTCGCGGACGAATTGCCGGAAGTGGTCGCGCGCGCCGAAACTGCCGGGATCGGACGCATGGTGACGATTTCCACATGGGTTGGGAAGTTCCCGCAAGTTCTTGCGGTTGCTGAAGAATTCGATAGTGTCTATTGCTCTGTCGGCACCCATCCGCACAACGCCCATGAGGAACTGGATGTAACTGCCGGACAACTGCTCGAACTGGCAAGCCACCCCAAGGTGGTGGCAATCGGCGAGGCGGGCCTGGATTATTTCTACCGCAGGGATTACGCCAAGGAGCAGGCTCAGGGCCTGCGCACCCACATTGCGGCAGCGCGTGACAGCGGTCTGCCGCTGGTCATCCATTCGCGCGATGCTGATGACGACATGGCGCAAATCCTGCGCGAGGAAACGGGGAAGGGGGCCTTCCCCTTCGTGCTGCACTGCTTTTCCTCGGGCCGGGCGCTGGCCGAAACCGGGGTGGAACTGGGCGGCTATGTCTCCTTTTCGGGTATCCTGACCTTCAGGCGGTCCGAGGAATTGCGCGAGATCGCGGCAACCCTGCCGGCCAACCGCCTGCTGGTCGAAACCGACGCACCCTATCTGGCTCCGCAGCCCTGGCGGGGGAAGCGCAACGAACCTTCCTACGTCACGGACACGGCAAGGGTGCTGGGCGAGTGTCAGGGCGTCGATGAGGAACGCATCGCCTCGATCACGACGGAAAACTTCTTCCGGCTGTTTTCCAAAGTGCCGCAGCCGGCGGACGGTTAGGCGCCATGACGGATACGCTTCGCTTCACCGTTCTGGGCTGCTCCTCATCTCCGGGCGTTCCGCGCATAACCGGGGATTGGGGTGCCTGTGACCCTGAAAACCCGAAAAACCGGCGAACGCGCTGCTCGCTTCTGGTTGAGCGCATCGGCAGGCAAGGCGTGACCCGCATTGTCGTCGACACCAGCCCGGATTTCCGCCAGCAGATGATCGATGCCCGCGCCGATACGCTCGATGCCGCCATCTTTACCCACGCCCATGCCGACCATATTCACGGTATCGACGATCTGCGCCAATACGCGATTGCCCAGCGCGCGCGTGTGCCGGTCTATGCCGACCGCGCCACCTACAGCGAACTGGAAGAGAAATTCGGCTACATCTTCAAGTCGGCGGAAGGCTCGATCTATCCGCCGATCTGCGACTGGCACGAACTGACGGCCGGAAAAACCACGGTGATCGATGGCGAGGGCGGTCCGATCGCCTTTTTGCCGGTCCGGCAGGTGCACGGGCCGATCCACTCGCTCGGTTTCCGTTTCGGCCGGTTCGATCCCGACAAAGGTGAACTGGCGCTTTCAGGCGGTCTTGCCTATTCGCCCGATGTCAGCGATCTGCCGAAGGAAAGCGTCGAGCAACTCAGGGACCTCGACGTCTGGATCGTCGATGCCCTGCAATACCGCGAGCATATCAGCCATTTTTCACTTGCACAGGCGCTGGACTGGATCGGGCGGCTTGCCCCCAGGCGCGGCGTGCTCACCCATATGCACATTCCGCTCGACTATGCGGCGGTGATGGCGGAAACGCCCGATCACGTGATGCCCGCCCATGACGGCCTGGTCTTCGAACTGCCGGCCTGAGGCTGTCGCAGGCCCTGGCTGCGCCCTGCGGCCGGTCAGTGCACCTGAACGATGAAATCCGTGCCGAGCCCGGTTTCCGTGCCGAGCCCGTTGTCGGAAACGGCGAAGGAAGCACCGTGGCCGATCATGGCGGCGATCCGTTCACGGGTTCTGGTGTCGATAATCAGCCGGTCGAGCACTTCGAGCGGGTTGGTACGCACCAGGTCGCCGCTGCCTTCAACCGTCAGCTTGTGATCGCGAATCACCGATTGCGGCACGCGGCTTGCAATCGAGACCGAAAGCCAGTCGAGTTTCGCACTGTCGCCGGAAGCCAGGAACAAATGGGTTCCCAGCGGTTCCTGCGGCTTGCGGATGCCGATGGGCGCTGAAAACACCGGCTGATGGCCTCGGCGCACATAGAGCATGCCGGGCAGGGGGCGTTTCTCGCCCGACGCGGTATAAACCGCATCCATCAGCTCGTCGCTGAGCATGCCGGTTGGTGCCAGTCCCTTTGCCTTCTGGAAGCGAATGACCGCCTCAGCAGTGCCGCCGCCGTAAAGCCCGTCTGCTTCGCCTGCCTCATACCCAAGCTTGTTCAGCATGCGTTGCAGGTCGCGGGTGACCTCGCGGCGTGTGTTGCGGGTGATATAGATGCGGATCGGCGCATCGAGATCGGCTTCCTCGTCGCCGAATTCCATCACCGGCAGCCCGTCCAGCAGACCGCCATTGGCGATACCGTCGATGGTTTCGCGCAGCGAAGCCATCCGCGCGCCGATGGCAACCGGCTGAAACAGTGCCTGATGGCGGATCGGTGCCGGCTGAAGCTCTTCGCGCGCAATCAGCACGTGAGCGCCGCGCTCTGTCAGATTGTACAGTTTCTTGGCAAAGGCGGCGGGCAGCCGCACGCAGCCATGAGAGGCCGGCCAGGACGGAACGGAATTCGATTCATGCAGCGCGATGCCCGACCAGGTCAGCCGCTGCATGTAAGGCATGGGCGCGCCGGAATAGATGTTGGACCGGTGGCGTTTTCTCTTTTCCAGGATCGAGAACACGCCCATCGGCGTATCGTGACCGGGCTTGCCGCTGGAAACCTTCGACGTCTCCAGCTTTTGCGTACCGCGGTAAAAGCGCAGGTTCTGCTTGTCGATCGAGACCGTCACCAGCATCGGTGCATCGGTCTGAACCTCTTCCTCATTTGAGCGGACGGTGAGTTCGGTAAGCCCGGACTTCTTGATCCCCTGGGTTGCCGAAACCGGCGTTGCCAGGCTTGTTGAAAACAGCAGGGTTGCCGCCGCCAGCACCCTGAAGGCACTTCGCCGCTGCGAACCGAGGCGATGCCGGGAGTGCGGAATATCCGATTGCAGGCCACAGACGTTTGAAAGCACGCGTCGATCCCCCATGATCACCCAAGCCGCGGCGCCCGATGGCGCATTGCCTGCCGGCATGCAATTCTGGCTTGGTCATGCCCCGATGTGCAACTTATACCAGCGCAAGCCGGTTCTCAAGCTGTGTCTCCAGGACGGTACGGCGGAGCATTGTTCACCAGCCATTCACCGGCATGTATGAATCACTCTGCCTGAAATCCGTTTTGGCAGGGTTAACGCGGTTGGGATCGTTTGGCGGCGCAAAAAGCCGACGTCTGGTAAGTTTGCTGACAGTTCGTGCCGTTTTTATGCGGCTGTGTCGCTGGAGAGCAAATCGGCCGGGAGGTCGAAACCGGTGCATTTCACGAGCCTGATCGTGTTGCCGGCAGACCGCGCCGGAGCAACACAGGCGGTCGCTGCCTTGTGGCGTGCTTGGATCTGTCATCTTGCGTTTGCCAGGCAGTTGCCGCGAACCCGGCGCAGCAGTCCATGCAGGCTGTGGTAGCTGATTTTGACTAAACTGATGCATGAGAATGTATCAGTATCAAATTGAATATATTTGATAAAACCAAAACATGTTTATCTCAATATAGTTCCATAATATATCTTATGCGACTGATAGACATGGGTCTGCAACGGGAAGGATCGTCTGTCGGCGCGCTCCTTTCAGACTACATTTCCAATGCTGTGCCATCCTCTTGCCACCCCTGCCGGAGCGACGCTTGCTGGGCATGTGCTTCCGCCCGTGCAAGCTTTCCCGTGAGCTTTCTCAATGGTCCTGGTGCCGACGCCAGCCGGCAAAAGCCGAGATGCCGGTTACCAGCCAGCCTGCCATCATTGCCATGCCTGCGGCCGGTGCGGCGTTGGAAAAGAGCCGCATGCCGGAAAACATGCGAAGGCCGAGATCGGCAGAAAACAGCAATGCGCCGCCGGCAATCAGAAAGCCGCCAAGCATCAGGATTCGGTTTCTGCCGCCAAAAAGCGCGATGGCGAGTATTGCCGGTGCATGCGCCAGCAGAATCAGTGCGACGGCGCTGGCCATCCGTTCAGCACCGCCATGGGCAGCATAGGCGGCTGCGGCGACGCCGCCAGCACCCATGACGGCGGCAAGCACCATCAGCACCCTTCCCGGCTTGTTTGCGTCCGGCTTCTGACTGGCCGTCATGGAAATCTCCTGTTGGTGCTGGTGTTGCATCTGGCCCTCTGGCCAGGACGTTCTTGACATAACCGTCTGCACGATCAAGGACATCATCGACGCACCCGATCGAAAACCGGGCCGCATGACCTGCGGCCGCAGCTTTCAGGTATCCCGCCCCATGAAGCCATCCCGCGATATTTCCCGCCTGATCGAGATCATGGCAGCGCTGAGAACGCCGCAGACCGGCTGCCCCTGGGATCTGGAGCAGGATTTCCGCACGATCGCGCCCTACACCATCGAGGAAGCCTATGAGGTGGCCGATGCCATCGAGCGGGACGACATGGACGATCTCAGGCTCGAACTGGGCGATCTCCTGCTGCAATCGGTCTATCATGCCCGCATGGCCGAAGAGGAAGGCCATTTCGACTTCGGCGATGTGGTCGAAGGCATCACCGCCAAGATGATCCGCCGCCATCCCCATGTCTTTGGCGATGAACGCGGCGACCAGTATTCGGCCTCCGGCATGGCAAAGGGCACCTGGGAACGCATCAAGGCGGAGGAAAAGGCCGAAACCGCTCACCGCCGCCAACAGATGGGGCTTGCGCCGAAGACAAAGGGTGAAAGCCTGCTCGACGATGTGCCGGCAGCCCTGCCCGGCCTGACACAGGCCGTAAAGCTGCAGCAGAAGGCTTCGAAAGTCGGCTTCGACTGGAATGATCCCAGGTCGGTCATTGCCAAACTGCGTGAGGAAACCGGTGAACTGGAAGCCGAACTTGCCTCGGCAACGCCCGATCTGGCGGCGGTCGAGGAAGAACTGGGCGACCTGCTGTTCGTGCTGGCCAATCTTGCGCGCCATCTCGACATCGATCCAGAGGCGGCGCTGCGGCGCACCAATGCCAAATTCCGCAGGCGTTTTGCCTATATCGAGAAGAATATCGAGCAGCGCAGCGGAAAATCGCTGCCGCAGGCAAACCTCGATGAAATGGAAGCGCTCTGGCAGGAGGCGAAGACGGAAGCGCCCTGACGCCGCCCGTTTGACGCCGCTGTCTGGCGCCGCCCGGCGGTTGCCTGCGCCGGTTATCGGTATCTATGACGCCTGCGCCAGAAAGGCGCGGTAGCGCCCTTCCCCGACATTGGCATTGAGCCGCACGGTGAGATCGACGCTGCCATCCTCGTTGTCACGTCGCGTCACGATGCTGCCGTCCCGGTAGATTTCGGGCAGCGCCGAAAGATCGCCAGGCTCCAGATGCAGCCTTATCATGCGGGCATCGGCGCCGATGGCAGTCTCGATGCGTTCAAGCAGCGCGCCGAGACCTTCGCCCGTCACCGCCGAAACGAGAACGGCGTGATCTGCCGATTTGGTGGCCCGGATGCTGGCAAGCGTCTCCTGTGGCAGCAGGTCGGTCTTGTTGAGCACCTCGATCACCTCTTCCCTGCCATCGCTGCCAATGCCGAGATCGGCAAGTATCTTGTACACATCGTCTGCCTGGGCCGCGTTTTCCGGATCGGCAATGTCGCGAACATGCAGGATGACATTGGCCTCGACCACTTCTTCCAGCGTTGCCCGGAAGGCGGCGACCAGATGGGTCGGCAGGTCGGAGATGAAGCCCACCGTATCCGACAGGATCGCTTCGGTTCCCTTCGGCAGCGTCAATTGGCGCAGCGTCGGGTCGAGCGTCGCAAACAGCATGTCCTTTGCCAGCACTTTCGAACCCGTCAGGCGGTTGAACAGGGTCGATTTGCCGGCATTGGTATAGCCGACCAGGGCGACAACCGGATGCGGTCTGCGCTTGCGGCCGGCCCGGTGCAACTGCCGGGTACGCCGCACCTTTTCCAGCTCACTCTCGAGCTTGAGAATCTTGGCCTGGATTTCACGCCGGTCCGCCTCGATCTGCGTTTCGCCGGGACCGCCCATGAAGCCAGCGCCGCCGCGCTGGCGCTCAAGGTGTGTCCACTGCCGCACAAGCCGGCCCTTCTGGTAGTTGAGATGGGCAAGGTCGACCTGCAGCCGGCCCTCCTTGGTGCGTGCGCGGTCGCCAAAGATTTCGAGAATGAGCCCGGTTCGGTCGAGCACCTTGCAGTTCCAGGCCTTTTCGAGATTTCGCTGCTGGACGGGAGAAAGCGCGTGATCGACGATGGCAAGGCCGATCTCGCCGGCCTTGATGATGCCGGCGATCTCTTCCACCTTGCCCGATCCCATCAGCGTGGCCGGCTTGACCGATTTCAGGGGAACAACGCCGCTTTCGGCAACTTCCAGCCGGATCGCCTCCGCAAGCCCCCTCGCCTCCTCAAGCCGCGATGCGGCGGAGCGCGCAGGTTCGGGATGGTTCGCACCGGTACGGATATCGGGCACCAGAACGATGGCACGTTCCGGCTTCTGAGCTTCCGCCTGCGACCATTGAAAACGGCTGCGGCCGTTTTCCGGAGGTTCGCTCAAGTATCGTCCCCGCTGTCGCTGTCCGGTCCGAGATTGACCGGCGTTGCCGGCATGATGGTCGAAATCGCGTGCTTGTAGACGAGCTGGCCGATGCCGTCGCGCTTCAGCAATACGCAGAAATTGTCGAACCAGCTCACCACGCCGTTCAGCTTGACGCCGTTGACCAGAAAGATGGTCAGCGGAATCTTCTGCTTGCGTACCTGGTTAAGAAATGCGTCCTGCAAATTCTGTGGTTTGTCCGCCATGGGTCCTGCATCTGTTTTGACGAACCCCGCCCCCACGTCGACCTTGCGGTGTTCGTTCTTGTTATCAACGGTATGAGGGTTGCCGATACCGTTTGCAGGCCGATAGCTGCATATAAATTGTCTGACGGGCTGTATTCAAGCGAAACTTGCCGCCAATCCTCAGGCTTGATGCGGTATGTTACCGGCCCAGCCAGCGGAACGGGTTGATCACCACCAGAAACGCCACGACTTCCAGATGGCCGACCAGCATGATGGCTGCAAGTGCGAACTTCATGCCGCTGCTCATTTCGTGATAGGCAAGCCAGCCTTCCGTGCCGCGCGGTGCCCAGTCCGGCGAATAGGCCGGTCCCGCATTGGTGAAGGCTGCCACGCTTGCGGTAATGCTTGCCTGAAAATCCAGCCCCAGCATCGCCAGCAGCCCGCTGCCGACGGCAATTGCCACAATGCTGGAGATGCTCATCACCCAGATCGCCTTCATGATCTGCAGGTTGTAGGTCTCGGTGCCGAAATGCCTGGGTGCCACTGCATGGGGATAGACCAGTTTCGCAAGGTCCTGGCGGGCATGGAACAGCATGGCGCCCACCCGGTAGAACTTCAGCCCGCCGGCCGATGAATAGGTGCCTCCCCCGATCAGCAGCACGGCAAAGACAAAGGCCGGCGACAACAGGGTGAAAATGCCCGCATTGCTCTGCAGGCCGGAGGTGGAAACCAGCGATGCGGCGTTGAAGATCGCCTCGCTGATCAGCGAAAAGGTGCCGGCTGCCTGGCGCATGCCCGGCGTGGTGAGAAAGATTATCAGCAGAAACACGCTGATCGCTGCCATGATCGCGATCAGGTAGTAGGATTCGCGGTGGCGCCGCAGATTGTCGATCTGCCAGCGGCCGACCATCCGGTGCCAGTAGACGCTGGTTGCCGCCAGCATGAAGAAGAAGGCCATGACCAGCAGCGTCGCCGGTGTGCCGAGTTCGAACAACTGGCCGTCCGGCGGCAGATAACCGCCGGAACTGATCGCCGTCGACGACAGGATCAGGCTGTCGAACGGCGAGACCCCTGTCAGCAGCAGCAGTGCGAAGCACACCAGTGTCGCGCCGACGTAGTAGCGCGTCAGGCTCGACGTCATGCGGCTGATGACGGTGGCGACTCGCCCTGCCCCCTCACCGATGCTGCGCCGTGTCTTCGGCAGGCCGCCAACGCCCGTTGGCCCCAGCAGCACCAGAAAGGTCAGGATGGTCAGCAGCCCGCCGATCCATTGCAGGCTGGCGCGCAGCACAATGGCCGAAGCGGGCCGGGTCTCAAGGCTGCCAAGCCCGTCTGCGGCGGTGGTTGTCAGTGCCGAAACCGCCTCGAACAGCGCATCGGAATAGGAAATGGAAAACGTCCCGGCAATCGGAAAGGCGAGTGCCACTGGAAACAGCACCCAGCCGAAAACCGCCAGCATCAGCGCCGTGCCGCGCTTGAGCATGCTTCCCCTGCCCTGGGTGGCCACCAGCAGGTTGACCGACAGAAAGCCGCCCAGCGCCGCATAGATCAGCAGCGAAAAGCCGTTTTCCGTTTCCCTGAAGCCGAATGCCGTCAGGGCGGGAATGAGCAGCACCGCGCTGATGAAGGTTCCGACCAGTCCTATGTAGTTGAACAGCGCAAACACGCCATGTCCTAGAAATATTCGAGACTGACGCGGAACATCTGCTCGACCTGCCGCACACGTTCGGCGAGCGCCAGAATGATGATCGAGTCGCGCGGCCGGATCACCGTATTGCCGCCGGGCTGGACGAACTCGCCCTCATGCAGGATTGCGCCGATGCGAATGCCGTCGGGCAGATCGAGTTCGCGCAGCGGTTTGCCGACCAGCGGCGAGGTATCGAGCGCCTGGGCCTCGATGACTTCGGCCGCGCCGTTGTGGATCGAATAGACGCCCTTGATTCTGCCGCGGCGCACATGCTGCAGCACGCGCGAAATGGTCACCGAACGCGGGTTGATGTAGTCGTCGATGCCGAGCGACTTGGTAAAGCCGTGATAGCCGGCATTGTTGAGCAAGGCGAGGTTCGAGCCGCAGCCCAGTTTCTTGGCCAGCACACTCGCCAGGATGTTGACCTGGTCGTCATTGGTGATCGAGACCATCAGATCGGCCTGGTTGATGCCCGCTTCCATCAGCAGGGCTTCATCAAGGGCGCTGCCATGCAGGATGACGGTGCGGTCGAGCCCTTCGGCCATGCGCACGGCGGTTTCGCGTGAGCGCTCGATCACCCGCACGCGGGCCGCCGGCATCAGTTCCTCGATCTTGCGGCACAGATAGAGGCCGATATTGCCACCGCCGGCAATCACGATGCGGCTGGCCTCGCCGCGCTCCTTGCCGAAGATCGACAGCGTTCTGCGCGCCTGGCTGCGGTCGGTAACCACATAGGCAAGGTCACCGAACAGGATCTGGTCGCCCGATCTCGGCGCAATCATCTCGCCATTGCGCGAAATCCCCACGACCGTTGCGTTGAGATCGGGAAACAGTTCGCTCAGTTGCGAAAGCGGCGTATCGATGACCGGGCATTCCTCATCGCAGTCGATCGCCAGCATCGCCACCTTTTCATCGGCGAACGGAACGATGTCGCGCGCGCCGGGCAGTGCGATTCGGCGCAGGATCACCTCGCCGACCTCGATTTCCGGCGAAATGATCACGTCGATGGGCATGTGCTGGCGGGCGAACAGGTTCTGCCAGTGGGGTTGCCGGTAGCTTTGGGCGCGGATGCGGGCAAGCTTGGTCGGCACGTTGAACAGCGAGTGGGCGACCTGACAGGCCACCATGTTGACCTCGTCATAGAGCGTGACGGCGATGATCATGTCGGCCTGCTCGGCCCCTGCCCTCGCCAGCACGTCCGGGTGCGAGCCGTGGCCGTAATAGCCGCGCACATCCAGCTTGTCCTGAATGTTCTGTACCAGCTCGGCGGAATTGTCGATCACCGAGACATCGTTGCCTTCCTTGGCGAGCCGTTCGGCAATGCCGTACCCGACCTGGCCTGCTCCGCAGATGATGATCTTCATGATGCCCCCGGCCCGGAATTCATTTCCAACCTAGCCCTCAAAGTCTGCCCCAAAACCTGTACACCCTATCCGCGGCTCAGCCGGCCGCTGCCGATGGCGTGTCTGCATCTTCCGCGTCGTCGTCTGCTGTTTCGCCATCATCGCCGGAGGAATCGCCTCCGCGTTTCTTGTCGAACAGGCCCAGCATCTTCAGTTTGCGGTGCAATGCGGAGCGCTCCATACCAACGAATGACGCCGTGCGCGAGATGTTTCCGCCAAATCTCGCCACCTGGGCGGCGAGATAGTCGCGCTCGAAGCATTCGCGAGCCTCCTTGAGCGGCAGGGAAAGCAGGTGCTCGCTTTCCGCGCTGTCGACGGAAGGCAGCATTTCACCGATTTCTGCAGGCAGCATGTCGGCGGTGATCACTTCGCCCTCCCCGACCCTGGAAAGGATCATCAGCCGCTCCACATTGTTGCGCAACTGGCGGACGTTGCCGGGCCAGTTGTGGGCCTGCAATACGGCGAGCGCATCCTCGCCCATCGTGCATTTGCGGATGCCCGACTGGCGCGAAATCTGGCTCATGAAGGCCTCGATCAGTTCGGGAATGTCCTCGCGCCGGTCGCTCAGCGGCGGCACCGCAAGCGGCACCACTGCCAGGCGGTGGAACAGGTCCTCCCGGAACTTGCCTTCCGCCATCAGCTTTTCCAGGTCCCGTGCGGTCGACGACAGCACCCGCACATCGACCTTAACCCGGTTCGAGCCGCCGACGCGCTCGAACTGCTGCTCGACCAGCACCCGCAATATCTTGTTCTGCGTGTCGCGCGGCATGTCGGCGACCTCGTCGATATAGAGCGTGCCGCCATGGGCTTCCTCCAGTGCACCGACCTTGCGTGGCATGCCGTCGCTGCCCTCGCTGCCAAACAGCTCGAATTCCATCCGGTCGGGCGTGATCTGGGCCGCGTTGAGCACGATGAAGGGGCCTTTCGAACGAGCCGAAAGTCGGTGGATCGTACGAGCCACCAGTTCCTTGCCGGTGCCGGAACTGCCGATGATCATCACCCGGCTGTTTGCCGGCGCGACTTTCTCGATGGTATGCCGCAGGCCCGCCATGGCCGGTGACGAACCGATCAGTTCCGGCATGTCGGTGCTTTTTTCCTGAAGCTCGCGAATCTGCTTCTTCAGGCTGGAGGTTTCCAGCGCCCGGTCTGCGACCTGCAGCAGCCGGTCGACCTTGAACGGCTTTTCGATGAAATCGTAGGCGCCGTTCTTGATCGCCGAGACGGCCGTCTCGATATTGCCATGGCCCGAGATCATCACCACCGGCAGATCCGGATGATCCTCCTTGACGGCCTCGAGCAGTTCCAGGCCGTCGAGTTTCGATCCCTGCAGCCAGATGTCCAGAAACACCATGCTGGGACGCCGTTGGGCGATGGCGGCAAGTGCCGAATCGCTGTCGCCGGCGGTACGGGTTCCGTGTCCCTCGTCTTCCAGGATGCCGGCAACCAGTTCCCGGATATCCTGTTCGTCGTCGATTACCAGAATGTCGGTAGCCATCAGGACGCCTTTTTCCTTTCTTGCGATTGTTTTTCGGCGGATGCCCCATCCGACCGGCCCGAAGCCGATTTGTCAGTTTGTTTCCTGCCCTTGACCGATTTGCCGGCTTCCCCGGAAATCGGAATGCGGAGCCTCGTTCTGGCGCCGCGACCGCCTTCTGCCACCTGTGGCGCATCCATCAGTTCGATGCTGCCGCCATGGTCCTCCATGATCTTGCGCACGATCGCCAGTCCCAGTCCCGTTCCCTTCTGCCGGGTCGTCATGTAGGGCTCCAGCAGCTTCTCGCGGTTTTCCTCCGGCAAACCCTTGCCGTTGTCTGTGACATCGATCACGATCATGTCGCGGTCGTGCCAGGCCTCCACCCGGATACGGCCCGGATTGGCCGCGTCCGGCGGCGGCATGGCCCCATCGATCGCCTCCACCGCATTCTTGATGACGTTGATCAGCGCCTGGGACAGCAGTCGTTCGTCGAACAGGGCCGGATTGGCCGCTTCGGCAAGTTCGAGTTCGAACTGAATCGACGGATTGGCGACTTTCTGGCTGAACAACGCTTCCTGCAGGGTGGTTGAAAGATCGCCTTCGCGCATTTCCGGCTTCGGCATGCGGGCAAAGGAGGAAAACTCGTCGACCATACGCCCGATGTCGCCGACATGGCGGATGATGGTGTCGGTACACTGGTCGAAAACCTCCCGGTCTTCGGTGATGTACTTGCTGTAGCGCTTCTTGATGCGCTCGGTGGAAAGCTGGATCGGGGTCAGCGGGTTCTTGATCTCGTGGGCAATGCGGCGCGCCACGTCCGACCAGGCGGTGCTGCGCTGGGCGGCGACAAGATCGGTGATGTCGTCGATGGTGATGACGAAGGAGTGTTGCGTGGTTTCCTCGCGCTCCTGGGTCACCTGGATGTTCAGCGTCTTGGTCTGTCCGCCGATCAGCAGGGTCAGTTGCTCGCGGTATTCGCTGCGGCCGCTCGCCCGCGCGCGTTCGAGCACCTCGCCAAGTTCCGGAAAGGCCTCGCCTATGGGGGTGTCCGCTGCGAGTGGCTGGCCCAGAATGCTGGCGGTAGCCGAGTTGGCGATGCCGATCCGGCCTTTGGTATCGACCCCGATGACCGATGCCGTGACGCCCGACAGCACCGCCTCGGTAAACCTTGCCCGGCGGTCGATGTCCTTGTTGGCCTGCAGCAACTGGCCGCGCTGCTGTTTCAGCTGCGTGGTCATGATGTTGAAGGTGTCGCCGAGGTTCTTGAAGTCTCCCTCGTTATGCGTTGTGTCGACACTGACATCGAGATTGCCGCGGGAAATCTCGTCCGCCGCGCCGATGAGGTGGCGGATCGGCCGCACGAAACGGTCGGCAACGGAAATGCCCATCCAGATTGCTGCCAGCAGGATCATCAGCGCCATCGCCAGATAGAGAACGGCAAAGGTGAGCTGCACCGGAAGCCGGCTGAGCTCCAGTTCGTTGTATTCGTTGGTATTGGCCTCCATCTGCCTGACCGCCGAAAGCACATCCTCGCGCAGCGGCCTTACCGTGTAGAGAAAGGCGTCGGGAATGACCCGCATTTTGAGCACGCAGCCCACCAGGTTCGTACTGCCGTTGGGAATGAAGATCACATCGCCACTGTCGGCAGCCTTGAGCGATTCAACGGGAACATCGGGAATCTCCGCGTCAGAGGTCACTGTGGTCGTGATGATCTCTTCGCCGTCGAGGCGCACAAGCTGGGCCCGGATCATTCCTCTGCCTCGGGTCTGCAGGCTCATCAGTTCGGTAAAGCCCGTACGGTCGAGGCTGTAGAGCCGGCGTGCCCGATCGAGTTCGCTCGCCATCGACACGGTGGCGTTGATGTGGACCTGCGTGCTTTCATCGAGATAGGCCTCTGCGACCGACATCGACCCTTCGACGATCGATTTGGTGCGCAACTCGAACCAGCGGTCCAGACCGAGATCCAGGGTGACGCTGGCAACGATGGCCACCATGATGGCCGGGATTGCGGCAACCAGGGCAAACAGGCCGACGATACGGATGTGCAGCCGCGCTGCAGCCCGGCCTTTCTGCCGCGACCTCAGCAGCCGGGCGACCTCCATGCCGATCAGCGAGGCAAGCACCAGCGCGAGCAGCGTGTTGGCGGCGAGTGCAATCGTTACCACCGTCCGGTTGGGTTCGAGCGGCGTCAGGCCGAACAGGATAAGGAAGGTGAAGACACCCGTTACCAGCAGCGATATGACGGTGGCAAAGCCAAGCCTGCGTGCGATCGAGCGGTATTCGGGAGGATTGACCGCCGAAGTGGCGGCGGCAAGCCCTGCGGAACCGGCTGCGGAAAAGCCATCCAGGGAAGCACTGTCCAGGGAAGCACTGTCAATGGGCGTTGAAACCGTGCTGTTGCTCACGCTGGCCTGTTCCCGTGGTTAAGGCAGATGCACCGCAATCCCTGTCGCTTGTACATCCGCCCTGTTGCATCTCTGCAACGCAAATGTGGCAAAAAGGAAACACGAAATCAAACGGTTTGAAGGCGACAGGCGCAGATGTCACAGCCTGCTGGTGCGCAAACGGCCTGACTGCAGCGGTGTTGGGCGGGGCATTCAGCGGCGCGGATCGATATCCAGTTCGCGGATCTTCTTGCGCAGGGTGTTGCGGTTTAGGCCCAGCACTTCGGCAGCCCGGATCTGGTTGCCCCGGGTATAGGAGAGCGTGCCGAGAATGAGCGGCTTTTCGAGCCGTTTCAGCACGTCCCGGTAAAGTCCGGTCGGTGCATTTCCCGAATCATAGGCCTGGAAATGACTTGCCACCCAGTTTTCGGTGGCGAGCGAGATGTCGGCAAACGCTTCGCCGTTTGCAATGACAGCCGGCGCGGCTTCCGGCGTCGCCAGTTCCTGGCGGATGATGTCGCCGGTAATCGTATCCTGGGAATAAAGCGCGGAGAGCCTGAGGATCAGGTTTTCCAGTTCGCGCACATTGCCCGGCCAGTCATAGCGGCGCATGGCATCGATGCCGCCGGCGTCGACCACCTTGCGATCAAGGCCGTTGCGTTCGTTGAGCGCCAGGAAATGCTCCACCAGGTCGGGAATGTCCTCGCGACGTTCGCGCAGCGCCGGCAGGCGCAGCGGCACAACGTTTAGCCGGAAGAACAGATCCTCGCGGAACTCGCCCTTGTTGATGGCCGAGCGCAGGTCCTTGTTGGTTGCGGCAACGATGCGCACATCGCTCCTGATCGGCGTGCGTCCGCCAACGGTGGTGTATTCGCCCTGCTGCAGCACGCGCAGCAGGCGGGTCTGTGCTTCCATCGGCATGTCGCCGATCTCGTCAAGAAAGAGCGTGCCGCCCTCGGCCTGCTCGAAGCGGCCGCTGGAGCGCGTCAGCGCGCCGGTAAAGGCACCCTTTTCATGACCGAACAATTCGCTTTCGATCAGGTCCTTGGGAATTGCCGCCATGTTGATTGCCACAAAGGGACCGTTCTTGCGCTTGCCGTATTCATGCAGCGCGCGGGCAACCAGTTCCTTGCCGGTTCCCGACTCGCCACTGATCAGAAGGGTAAGATCGGTCTGCATCAGCCGCGCCAGTACCCGGTATACATCCTGCATGGCGGCCGAGCGGCCGACCAGTGGCATGTCGAGGGGCCGCGCCACCGCTTCCACGTCGGCATGGCCGTTGCGCGGCTCGTCGACCGCCCGTTCGGCAATGGCGATCAGCTGTTGCAGGTCGAAGGGCTTCGGCAGGTATTCATAGGCGCCGAATTCCGACGCCCGGATCGCCGTCATGAAGGTGTTCTGGGCGCTCATGATGATGACGGGAAGCTCCGGCCGGCTGCGGCGGAACTTGGGCAGATATTCGAACGCATCCCCGTCCGGCATCATCACGTCGGTAACGACGAGATCGCCCTCTCCGGCCGAAACCCAGCGCCACAGCGTGGCGAGATTGGAGGTCACCCTCACTTCGAAGCCGGCGCGGCTCAGCGCCTGGCTCACCACGGTGCGGATGGCTGCATCGTCATCGGCTATGAAGGCTAGCCCTTTGCTCATGAGATTTCTCCGCTGATTGCCAGGTTTGCCCCGGCAGGCTGTGTTTGCGCGCCTGAAACCGGCGCCTGCCGCATCGCGCCTCCCTGCGTTGCGCCGTCCGCCATGCTGTCGATTTCCGCCCGGTGCACCGGCAGCAGGATTCGGAAACAGGCGCCCTCTCCATCATTCTCGCATTCCACGACACCGCCATGATTGCCGATGATCTTGGCGACCAGCGCCAGGCCAAGCCCGGTTCCGTTGGTTTTCGTCGTGATGAAGGGATCGAATATCTGGCCGCGCAGGTCGTCCGGCACGCCCGGCCCGTTGTCGCGCACGCAAATCTCGATGGGCAACGCCACCCGCTCGCCGGCCCCCGGGATCGACAGGTGAATGCCGGGCCGGTAGCCGGTTGTCAGCGTGATTTCCGGCGCATCGGTCTCGTCGACGGATTCCACTGCATTCTTCACAAGATTGAGAAACACCTGCACCAACTGGTCGCGGTTTCCCGTCACCAGCGGCAGCGAGGGATCATACAGTTCCCGAAACGCCACCCTGGCGCCGAAACCCGACTGGGCCGACAGGCGGACCTGTTCGAGCACCGAATGAATGTTGACCGGATCCTTTTCCAACGGCCGCTCGTCCGAAAAGACTTCCATGCGGTCGACCAGATGAACGATGCGGTCGGTCTCGTCCTTGATCAACTGGGTCAAAGCGCGGTCTTCCGCGCTTGCCGACATTTCCAGAAGCTGCGCCGCTCCGCGAATGCCCGACAAGGGGTTCTTGATTTCATGCGCCAGCATGGCCGCAAGCCCGGTTACCGAGCGCGCCGCATTGCGGTGCGTCAATTGCCGGTCGAGCTTTTCGGCCGCCGTCTTCGGCAGGAACTGCAGCACCACCCAGTCCGCCTGCTCGGCATGGGGCGCGGCAAAGACGTCAACCACCTTCTCCTTGCCGAGCCTGGGCGAGGAAACGTCGATGCGGTACTCGCTGATACCCGACTGTTCCACCCTCACCTGGTCGATCAGCGAAAGCACTGGGCTCCCGAAAGGCAGGAAATACTCGATCTCCTTGCGGCAGATGAAGGCAACGGAGGAGCGCAGGAATTCTTCAGAAGCCATGTTGGCATAGCGCACCTTGTTGGCGCTATCGACCAGCAGGACGGGATGCGGCAGGGAATCGAGCACCGCTGTTCCCATTCCGCTTGCGCGTTCTGTCTGCTTTGCCGCCATCACGCCGCCCTTCCCAGGGATTTCGACGGGGATCTGGCCGGCGGTTTGCTCGCGCCGTCACCCTGTTCGAGTTCGAGCGCAGCAAGCTGCTTCTCCACAAAGACGGCACTGCGGCTGGTCATGATTTCGCGCTTGAGCCCCGCCGCGACCTCGAACGGCAGGCGCTCCATCCACCAGCCCACATGCTTGCGGGCGCAACGCAGGCCCAGGGGCTCGCCGTAAAATTCGATCATGTCGCGATAATGCTCGGCATCAATAGCGGCCTTCCGTGGCCGGATTGTCAGCGCCGAGCTGCCGGGCGATGTCCCCCGGCAGGCCGGGTTGTCCGTAGCAGGCGCGGCCCAGCATGACGCCGTCCGCGCCCGATGCGGCCATGGCAGCCGTTGCGGTCTGCGCGCAGCCGATGTCGCCATTGACGATCAGTGGCACGTCGACCGCCTCGCGCACGGCCCGCACTGCATGCCAGTCCGCCCTGCCCTTGTAGAACTGGCAGCGGGTGCGGCCATGAACCGTGATCATCTGAACGCCGGCGTCCACGGCCCGTCGCGCCAGTTCCGGTGCGTTGATGGAATGGTTGTCCCAGCCCAGCCGCATTTTCAGCGTGACCGGCAGTCTGACCGCGTTGACGACTGCTTCGACAAGTTCCATCGCATGATCGAGATCACGCATCAGCGCCGATCCAGACAGGCCGTTGGTGACCTTGCGCGCCGGACAGCCCATGTTGATGTCGATCATGTCGGCGCCATTTGCCTCGGCCAGCCTGGCGGCATGATCCATCCATCCTGCCTGACGCCCGGCCAGTTGCACCACATGGACCGGCAGACCGGCGCTTTCCGCCTTCATCTGCATTTCCATGTGCCCGGTAACAAGCGCCTCGCTTGCCACCATCTCGGAAAACACCATTCCGGCGCCGCAACGCCACGCTGCCCGGCGGAATGGCACATCGCTGACCCCCGACATCGGCGCCAGCAGAATGTTGTTGCGCCATTGAGCGCCGCCAACCCTCAGCGGGCGGGCAATTCCGGCAATGTTTTCTGCGTCAGACGGCTGGCTTTTACACACTACAGCCATTAATCCCTGCTTGCTCCCGGTCCTGCTGTTCGGTCGGCCCCTGCCCAATAATTAGCCTGACACTGGATTTGCCTCTTTTCTAGACATTTGTGGGGCGAAGCACAATGGTTGAAATGCCGCAAAAGCAAGCTTAGTCAAAGATAGTTACTTCGAAGGAGAAAGCGTGTCGGGCGGCAATCTCAAACCGGGATCAGGCATCAATGCCGCCATCATTGTTGCGGCGGGCCGCGGCAGCCGCATGGGCGACAGCGGTTCGCCCCCCAAGCAATATGCCCGGCTGGGCGCGCAATCGGTGCTGGCGCTGAGTTGTCAGGCCTTTGCGGACCATGACGGCATCGCCTTCGTGCTGCCGGTCATTCACCCCGATGACCTTGCCCTGTTCGAGGCCGCTGTCCCGCCCCATGCCAAACTGCTGTCGCCGGTCTTCGGCGGCGCGACGCGCCAGCAAAGCGTTCATACCGGGCTCAAAGCCCTGGCCGCGCTGGAGCCCCTGCCCGATACTGTACTGGTTCACGATGCGGCCCGGCCGTTCGTCAGCGGCGAAACCATCTCGGCAGTGCTTGCCGCCGTTGCGCCCGGCACCGGCGCCTTGCCGGGTCTTGTCGTGCCCGATACCGTCAAGCGGGTGGATGCCGCCGCTGCGATCGTCGAAACCGTTTCCCGCGACGGGCTCTATCTGGCGCAAACGCCCCAGGGCTTCCGTTTCGGGGAGTTGCTTGCAGCCCACGAGCAGGCAATCGATAGCGGCCGTACGGATTTCACCGACGATGCTGCCGTTTCCGAATGGGCCGGAAATCGTACCGTCATCGTGGCGGGCAATGTGGAAAACTTCAAGATCACGACAAAGAGCGACCTTGTTAAAGCAAATGATATCATGGAATTAAGAGACAAAAGTAAAGTGACAGTTCCGCATGTCGGCCACGGTTATGATGTGCATCGCCTGGTTCCCGGCGGCCCCGCAATCCTGTGCGGTGTCGAGATACCATCCGACAGGCACCTGGACGGGCATTCAGATGCCGATGCCGGGCTACATGCCCTGACGGATGCCCTGCTCGGCGCCATCTGCGATGGCGATATCGGCAGCCATTTTCCCCCGTCCGATCCTCAATGGAAGGGTGCCTCCTCAGACCGGTTTCTTGCCCATGCCTGCCGGCTGGCGCGCGAAAAAGGCGGTGACATTGTCCATCTCGATGTTACGCTGATCTGCGAGGCGCCGAAGATCGGCCCGCATCGCGATGCCATGCGCCGGCGTATCGCAGAAATCTGCGGTATGGCCATGAGCCACGTCTCCGTCAAGGCGACCACGCACGAGCGCATCGGCACCCTTGGCAGGGGTGAAGGCATTGCAGCGATGGCAACGGCAACGGTGATGATGCCGGCAGCCACCACTGAAGCCGCAGCGGATCTCGAGCAAGCGGCCGGGGAGAGCCAACGGGAGTGAGGCGATGATCGTGACGTCGGAACTGGGTGAAACAGCCCGTTATGTGCTTGCCGCCTTTCGTGAGGCGGGCCACACCATCGTCACGGCGGAATCCTGCA
This sequence comes from Phyllobacteriaceae bacterium, assembly GCA_023954255.1. Lineage (GTDB taxonomy): Bacteria > Pseudomonadota > Alphaproteobacteria > Rhizobiales > Rhizobiaceae > Salaquimonas. The sequence goes on from JAMLIH010000014.1 coordinate 23,048, forward strand.
CCGGCGGACTGATCGCAGCGCTTTTGACCGATATCGCCGGTTCTTCCGATGTCTTCGAGCGCGGCTTTGTCACCTATTCCAACGAGGCCAAGATGGAATGTCTTGGCGTGCGCGAGGAAATCCTTGCCCAGCACGGTGCGGTTTCCGCCGAAACCGCCATGGCAATGGCCGAGGGTGCGCTGGCCCACTCCCGCGCCAGCGTTGCCGTATCGGTTACCGGCATCGCCGGACCTGGCGGCGGCAGTGCCGAAAAGCCGGTGGGCCTCGTCTTTGTCGCCATTGCCAGCCCGATGGGCCTGTTCGTCGAGGAACTGCGGCTCGGTGCTGTCGGCCGGGAGCTGGTTCGCGCTCAAACCGCCCAGGCAGCGCTTGAAATGCTGGTCGCCTTCGGCCTTGACGAGGAGGAAGATGCGGCGCCGGAAGAACCGGAACCCAGCTAGGAAACGCCCCGGCGAGCCCGGTCTTTCGCCAGCAGCGGCTATCTCAAGCCCCTGTTATTTCAAGTAAATCTCCCACAGCGTAGTCTGCCCTGAGGCAAACACGCAGCTGTGATCAAGATTCCTGTTTACCGGGCAGAAAAAGCGCGTATGATGAAAAAAATAATTGAAGTGTGACGAAATGCACACACTCGCCACAATTACTGCCCTATATAGGGTTCATCGGCAACGAACCAATGCCGACAGAGAAAAGATAAAAAGCTAATTGGCCTGACCTCCAGTCCCCCATCCCCGCATCAGGCCAAAAGTGCCCCGGAGTGCTCCCCACACTCCGGGGTCTTTTCTTTTCAGCCCTCCAACATGGTTGGATATCACACCGAGGGTGGCGCACTGTCCGTGCCGTAAACGGCATTGGCGCGCTCCTCGAAGGCACGGGTGAATCTGGCGAAGGCCCGCTCGAACATCGCCCCCATCAGCGCCGCCAGCACTCGGCTCCTGAATTCGTAATCGATGGCGAAGTGGACGTCGCAGCTTCCGGGGTCGGTTTCGGCAAAGGACCAGCGGTTGTCGAGATAGCGGAAAGGCCCGTCGAGATACTGGGCGTGGATTTCGAGTTCCGCCGGATTGAGCAGCACCTGGCTGGTAAAGGTCTCCCGGATCGCCTTGTAGCCCACCGTCATGTCGGCGATCAGGATGCTGCGCCCGCCCTTCTCGCGCCGCGAGCGTATGGTGAGCGCCTCGCAGAGCGGCACGAATTCGGGATAGCGCTCGATATCGGCAACGAGATCGAACATGTCCTGCGCCTTGTGGCGTACCGGATGGACTTTGGCGAAGGCGGGCAAGGCGCGTCAGACGGTTTTCTGCAACTGCCGCTCGCGCGCCTGCCGCAGCCGGGCGAAATCTTCGCCGGCATGGTGCGAGGAACGGGTCAGCGGCGAGGAGGAGACCATCAGGAAACCCTTGGTATAGGCAATCGTCTCATAGGACTTGAATTCCTGCGGCGTGACGAAACGCTTGACTGGATGATGCTTGCGCGATGGCGCCAGATACTGGCCGATGGTGATGAAATCGACCTGGGCAGTGCGCAGATCGTCCATCAGTTGCAACACCTCGTTGCGCTCCTCGCCAAGCCCCACCATGATCCCGGACTTGGTGAAGATCGTCGGATCGATTTCCTTTACCCGTTCCAGCAGCCGGATCGAGTGGAAATAGCGTGCGCCGGGGCGCACGGTCAGATAGTTCGACGGCACGGTTTCCAGATTGTGGTTGAAGACGTCGGGCCTGGCCGCCACCACGGTTTCGAGCGCCCCCTCCTTGCGCAGGAAATCGGGCGTCAGGATCTCGATCGTGGTCGAGGGCGAGGCTTCGCGGATCGCCGCAATGGTCTCGACGAAATGCTGTGCGCCGCCATCGTCGAGATCGTCCCGGTCGACACTGGTGATGACCACGTGTTCGAGGCCGAGTTTCGAAACCGCATGCGCCACGTTGCGTGGTTCGGCAGGGTCGAGTGGTCCCGGCAGGCCGGTGCGCACATTGCAGAAGGCACAGGCGCGCGTGCAGATCTCCCCCATGATCATCATGGTGGCATGCTTCTTCGACCAGCATTCGCCGATATTCGGGCAGCCGGCCTCCTCGCACACGGTTACAAGGTTGTTTTCCTTGACGATTTTCCGTGTTTCCTCATAGACCGGCGTGCCGCCGGCCTTGACACGAATCCAGTCCGGCTTGCGCAGAACCTCATTGTCCGGCCGTTTTGCCTTTTCGGGATGGCGCGGGCGGCTGTCGCCGTCGCCTGCACGCGGGGCCGTGTCGATCAGGGTTACCATGGCTTATTTCTCGCCGTCCTTGGAATGATAAATGGGGGTGTCGCCGCTCTCGTTCAAACCGCCGCCCTGCCCACCCTGGCCGGGATCGTTGGCCGGACTGCCCATCGGGCCGGTCGGCCAGTCGCCCGGCTGCGGTCGCGCATGCGCGGCCCCCTTCCGCCCTGCGTCTCGCTGCGGCCGAAGAACCACAGGATGGCGATGGCGCCGAGCGTCGCCACCACCAGATTGCCGAAAAAGCCGTACCACTGAAAGCCGAGCACACCGGCAGCGGTGCCGCCGACAAAGGAGCCGGCAATGCCGACCAGAATGTTGGTCAGCAGGCCGTGATCGCGGTTCATGGCGCGTTCGGCGATCCAGCCGGCAAGAAAGCCGATCAGCAGCATGCCGAAAAAGCCGACACCGGCCATGCCCATGATTCCGAATTCAGGTCCGTAGGCGTGCATCATGATCCTGTCCTTCCTCTCGGTCTGCCGGCGTTATCCCGCATCGTGCCTGCCATCCTTCTGCCCAGCACCAGCCGGGAGAGCAGCGCTGCCGGTACGCCGATAACGAGCCCCAGCACGGCGCTCGATGCCACCGAGGCCACGATACCGTCCAGCCCTTCCGCGCTTTCGCCGTTCGGCCCGAAGGGAATGTGGACAGCGGCGGGATTGAGCAGGTTTAGGGTTCCCACCAGAAGCCCCAGCAGCGTGATGACCAGAAAAATCCAGCCGCCGATCACCAGCGGCAGGGGCCAACTTGCGGTTCTGCTGCCCACGGTCTGCTCCGGTCCGGTCGGTCGTCAGGCAATGATCCTGGCAAGGATCACCACGATGATGGCGCCGATGGTCGACGTGATGATCTGGTTCACGATGACGCTTCCGGTCGCGATGTTGATCTTCAGCGCGCTAAACAGGAAACCGCCGACAAACGAGCCGATCACGCCGATGATGACGTAGTAGATCAGTCCGCCGCCGCCGACCACCAGGCTTGCCAGCAGGCCGGCAATGGCGCCGACCGCCAGAAAGATCAAAAGTGCTCTTGCATCCATGTTGCTGCTCCTTTGCCCTTGTTCAAGTTTATCGGGATTGCCGGCGCTTCGCCGCATAACTGCCGCCGGCGATACCGCCGATGACGCCGATCGCCATGTGAATATAGGGATTGCCGCCGAGTAACAGATACATTGCGCCGCCGATTGCCAGGCCGAGAATGGCCCAGACAACAATCAGTGCGGGATTGTTCGCCATTGATCCAACTCCGGTTTGGCTTTGCCCCTGTGCCGGTTTCTCAGGCGTTGAGCACCTTGCCATAGGCATCCAGCACGCTTTCCTTCATCATTTCAGAAAGTGTCGGATGAGGGAAGATGGTGTGCATCAGCTCTTCCTCGGTGGTTTCCAGCCCCATGGCGACGACAAAACCCTGGATAAGCTCGGTTACCTCGGCGCCGACCATGTGCGCGCCGATCAGTTCGCCGGTCTTCTTGTCGAAGATCGTCTTGATCAGACCAACGTCCTCGCCAAGCGCGATCGCCTTGCCGTTGGCGCCGAAGGAGAAGCGGCCGACACGGACATCCCTGCCCGCTTCCTTCGCCTTCGCCTCGGTCAGGCCGACGCTCGCCACCTGCGGGTGGCAATAGGTGCAGCCCGGTATCTTGTTCTTGTCCATGGCGTGAACGCCGGGAACGCCGGCAATTTTCTCCACGCAGATGACGCCTTCATGCTCTGCCTTGTGGGCCAGCATGGGCGGGCCGGCGACATCACCGATGGCATAGATGCCCTCGACATTCGTCCGGCAGTAATCATCGATGACGACACAGCCGCGGTCGGTCTTGATGCCGAGTTCCTCAAGGCCGAGATTTTCGATATTGCCCTGAACGCCAACAGCCGAAATCAGCCGGTCGGCCTCGATCACTTCGGTTTTGCCGCCCTTCAGTTCCACCGTTGCCTTGACGGAATTGGCGCCCTTCTCGACTTTGGTCACCTTGGCTTCGGTGTGGATCTTGAGACCGGCCTTTTCGAGCTGCTTGCGGGCGATGCCGGAGATTTCGGCATCCTCCACCGGCATGATGTTGGGCATCAGTTCGACCACCGTCACGTCCGATCCCATCGCATTGTAGAAGGAAGCGAATTCGATGCCGATGGCGCCCGATCCCATCACCAGCAGTTTTTTCGGCAGTTCGGGTGGCACCATGGCCTCGAAATAGGTCCAGACCAGCTTGCCGTCCGGCTCGATGCCGGGCAGCGCCCTTGGCCGAGCGCCGGTCGCCAGAATGATGTGCTTGGCCGAATATTGGCCCTCGCCCAGCGTTCCTTTCGGCGCCGGATGTTGCGGCTCCATCGGTTTCTTGGAGGATTTGGTGACCGAGATCTTTCCCTTGCCGGCAAGCTTCGCCTCGCCCCAGATGACGTCGATCTTGTTCTTCTTCATCAGGAAACCGACACCGCCATTGAGCCGTGCCGAAACACCGCGCGAACGCTCCACCACCGCCTTGACGTCGGCGGTAACGGTGCCTTCGAGCTTCAGCCCGTAATTCTTGATGTGATCGGCATAGTGCTTGATCTCGGCCGAGCGCAAAAGCGCCTTGGTCGGAATGCAGCCCCAGTTGAGGCAGATGCCGCCCAGATGTTCGCGCTCGACGATTGCGGTCTTGAAACCGAGCTGGGCCGAGCGGATCGCGGTAACGTATCCGCCCGGTCCCGAACCGATGATGATGACGTCGTAACTGTCTGCCACTTGCATGCTCCTTTGCTGCGCCGGTACAGATATCCGGCGAGATCGGGGATGCAGGCGGCTTCAATCAGCTCGAAAGCATCCCGAAAAGTTCGTCCTTGAGCCGCATGCGCTGCTTGCGCATGTCTTCCATGTGGAAATCGTCGGTCGGCTCGATGTTGGTCTCGGCACGATGGATTGCCCGGTTCACCTCGTGGTATTCGTCGAAGAGCTTCGCGAAATGGGCGTTGCCCACCTTCATTTCGTGAATCTTTTCAGCGTGTTCGGGAAATTCCTCTGCCAGTTCGTGCGGCACGTTCGACATGCAATGTCTCCTTCCTTTGTTGGATGAGACCAGCCTAGTTCTGCCGCCTTGTTCCTCCTTGATTCAGGTCAATCATTTCAATCACTTCGCTGTAACGCCGGCCGACATCAGCAGCCACCGGCCATCACTGTCTTTCCGTCTGTCTGCAAAAGGCAGGCTGTCGCGGGTTTCAAACCCCCGGCTTTCGTAAAGCCGCACGGCCGGCTCATTGTCGCTTTCGACCACCAGGGACACGCGCGGATACTCACGCTCCCTGCCCCGTACCAGACAGGCATCGAGCAATTGCCCGGCAATCCCCCTGCCTCGGACCGCCGGATAGACGCCCATGCTGTCGATGAACCAGTCGCCTTCCGCGCGGGCAAACAGTTCGAACACCGGAACGAAGGCCGGAAAAGTGCTCTTGAAATCATCCACGGCATCTTCGCCGTTTTCGACTTCGTAGCCGGTGCATCCACCGATGATCCGGCCGTCTTCCTCTGCCACCAACGCATTCGACCAGCCGAAAACCGCGTTCTGATCGGCAAACCGCTCCCGGGCAAAGCTCAGCGGGTCCTCCGCCTCGCCCCGCTCGACAGCCCGCTGCCAGAAGGCAAGCGAAAGCCCGTGACTTGCCATGTTGTCGATAATGGCAAGATCGGCGGCATCGCTGCGTCCGGCAGGCCGGATCGTGATTGCGTCTTTGCCTGTCATCGCCTATCAGCTATTTCCAATGACGCTTCGTAATGGGACCCGGAAACCGGCATGGAACCGCTTCTTTCGCTCATATCCCTGTCCAACATCCTGGAACTGCCCGCTCTGGTCATGGTTCCCGGACTGCTCATCATCATCCTGCTTCTCGCCCGCGGCGTGCGAGCCTTCCTGACGCTCAGGATCGTTCGCGCCTTTTCCAGCCTGGTCATGGCCTTCGTGGTCGCCGTCATCCTTTCCCAGGCAGGCTCCGCCATCGTACAGCTGCTCGGGCTCGAGGATGAACCCGCCCAGCAGTCGTCGGTCACACCAGCATCCCCATCGGGCTCTCGATATAGGCTTTGAAGGCAGCCAGCAGCTGCGCACCGAGCGCGCCGTCGACGCAGCGGTGGTCGGTTGAAAGCGTCACGGTCATCACCGTGGCAACCTGAACGCTGCCATCCTTCACCACCGGGCGCTGTTCACCGGCACCGACCGCCAGAATGGTGGCGTGCGGCGGGTTGACCACGGCCGAGAAGTTGGACACGCCCATCATGCCCATGTTGGAGACGGCGGTCGTGCCGCCCTGATATTCCTCGGGCTTGAGCTTCCGGTCCTTCGCCCGTGCGCCCATGTCCTTCATCTCGTTGGAGATTGCTGAAAGCGTCTTCTCTTCGGCGCGGCGCACGATCGGCGTGATCAGCCCGCCGGGGATCGACACGGCAACGCCCACATCGGCATGCTTGTGCATGACCATGTTGTCGTCGGTCCAGGAGACGTTGGCATCCGGCACGTCGCGCAGCGCCAGCGCCAGCGCCTTGATGATCATGTCGTTGACCGACAGCTTGTAGGCGGGTTTCTCGCCAATCATCGGCGCAGCCTTGTTCAACTCGCCGCGCAGCTTCAGCAGTGCATCCAGTTCGCAATCGACGGAAACGTAGAAATGCGGAATGGTCTGCTTGGCCTCGGTCAGGCGCCTGGCGATGGTCTTGCGCATGTTGTCATGCTTGACCAGTTCGTAGGAGCCTTCCTCGAACAGTTGCAGCACCTGATCGGCCGACATGGCGGGCGCCGAGGCAGCTTTTGGAGCCTCTGCGGTTGCGGCTGCTGGCGTTGCTGCCGCCTTGCCGGTGCCGCCTGCAATGGCAGCTTCCACATCGCGCTTCACCACCCTTCCATGGGGGCCGGAACCACCGATGGCGCTGATATCCAGTCCGGCATCCTTCGCGATGCGGCGGGCCAGCGGAGAAGAGAAGACGCGCTCGCCACCCGTTGTGGCGGCTGGCGCTGCTGCGGCTGGTGCCGGTGTCGCCGCTGCCTGGGCGGCAGGCGCCGGTGACGGCGCTGCGGCAGGTGCGGGCTTTTCCCCGGCCGGCGCGGGTGCCGGTGCTGGCCCGCCGGGACTCGCGCCCTTGGCAGCTTCTGCGACATCCTCGCCTTCCTCGGCAAGAATGGCGATCACCTCGTTGACCTTGACGGCTTCGGTACCCGCCGCAACGAGAATTTTCGCCACTGTGCCCTCGTCGACGGCCTCCACTTCCATGGTTGCCTTGTCGGTCTCGATCTCCGCAATCACGTCGCCTGCGGAGACGTTGTCGCCTTCCTTGACCAGCCATTTGGCAAGATTGCCCTCCTCCATGGTGGGCGAAAGTGCGGGCATGGTGATGTTGATCGGCATCGTATGGTCTCCCTCAGACGGGTAGTGTGTCGTCATCGATTGGCGCATCGTCGAGATAACGCCCATCGGACATCAGGTGTTTTTTCGTAATCAGTACCCGGCCGTCATCGGCGGGTATGATCTCGGCAAGGCGTGTCAGGCGGCGGGTTTCCTCGACCGCCTTGATGACGGCTTCCTCAGGCTCGAATTCGCTGTCATAGAGTGCCTCCAGCGCATCCCTGGTCACCGCAAGCGTGATGCCGCGCCCCTCCATCAGCACGCATTCCGACAGCCGGTCGTATCGCGCGGACTTGATGTTGAGACGCTGGACCATCAGCGGTAGCTCACTGCCTTGACCGCCTCGACGACCTCTTCGACATTCGGCAGTGCCAGCTTTTCGAGGTTTGCCGCATACGGCATCGGCACGTCCTTGCCGCAGATTGTTGTTACCGGCGCATCGAGATAGTCGAAGGCGCGCTGCATGACCTGCGAGGCGATGTGATCGCCGACGGAAGACTGCGGGAAGCCCTCTTCCACGGTGACGAGCCTTCCGGTCTTCTGAACAGATGCCAGAACCGTATCGAGGTCCATCGGCCGGATGGTGCGAAGATCGATCACTTCGCAATCGATACCTCCGCGGCAAGTTTCTCGGCTGCCTGAACGGCATAGGTCATGCCGATGCCAAAGGAGACGATGGTGGCATCGTTGCCGGCGCGGTGAATGCGCGCCTTGCCGATCGGCAGCACGAAATCGTCAAGCTTCGGAACCTCGAAGGACTGGCCGTAGAGGATTTCGTTTTCCAGGAAGATGACCGGATTGGGATCGCGGATCGCAGCCTTCAGCAGGCCTTTCGCGTCTGCTGCCGTATAGGGCTGGATCACTTTCAATCCCGGAATCTGACTGTACCAGGCCGCATAGTCCTGTGAATGCTGGGCGCCAACGCGGGCAGCAGCCCCGTTTGGCCCGCGGAACACCATCGGCGCGCCCATCTGGCCGCCCGACATGTAGAGCGTCTTGGCGGCCGAGTTGATGATCTGGTCGATCGCCTGCATGGCGAAGTTGAAGGTCATGAACTCGACGATCGGCTTCAGGCCGGCCATCGCCGCTCCGACGCCGACACCGGCAAAGCCGTGCTCGGTGATCGGTGTGTCGATCACGCGCCTCGCGCCGAATTCCTCCAGCAACCCTTGCGTGATCTTGTAGGCGCCCTGATATTCGGCGACTTCCTCGCCCATGATGAAGACGTCCTCGTCGCGGCGCATTTCCTCGGCCATCGCCGAATTGAGCGCCTCGCGTACCGTCATGCTCACCATTTCGGTGCCTTCCGGAATGGCGGGATCGGATGGAACCGGTGCCGCAGGTGCGGCAGCAACCGGCGCTGCAGCGGACACCGGAGCCGGTGTAGCGGCTGCCTGCGGCTCGGCAGTTGCCTCCGCCGCAGGTGCCGGTGCTGCGCCACCGCCTGCCGCAGCTTCGGCCACATCCTCGCCTTCGGCGGCGAGGAGCGCGATCAGCGCGTTGACCTTGACGTTTTCCGTCCCCGCTTCGACGAGGATTTTCGCGACAACGCCCTCATCGACGGCTTCCACTTCCATGGTAGCCTTGTCGGTTTCGATCTCGGCGATCACGTCGCCTGCCGAAACGCTGTCGCCTTCCTTGACCAGCCATTTGGCGAGATTGCCCTCTTCCATCGTCGGGGAAAGCGCGGGCATGAGAATTTGGATCGGCATCGCACGTCTCCCTTACAAGATGATGTCGGTGTAAAGCTCGGACTCGTCCGGCTGCGGATCGTTCTGGGCGAAGTCGGCGGCCTTGGCGACGATGTCGCGGATTTCCTTGTCGACCGCCTTCAGATCGTCTTCCGTCGCCTGCTTCGCCTCGATCAGCCGCATCTTGACCTGCTCGATGGGGTCGTGCTCTGCGCGCATCTTCTGGACCTCGTCCTTGGAGCGGTATTTCGCCGGGTCGGACATGGAATGGCCGCGATAGCGGTAGGTCTGCATTTCCAGGATGATCGGCCCCTCACCCGAGCGGCACCAGGCCGCCGCAACGTCGGCGGCAGCCTTGACCGCGCGCACATCCATGCCGTCGACCTGCATGCCGGGAATGTTGAAGGCACCGCCGCGCTGGGCGAAATCGGTCTGTGCCGAAGCCCGGCTTACCGATGTGCCCATGGCATAACGGTTGTTCTCGATGACATAGATGACCGGCAGCCGCCAGAGTTCGGCCATGTTGAAGCTCTCATAGACCTGACCCTGGTTTGCCGCGCCGTCCCCGAAATAGGTCACGGAGACCTTGCCGTTGTCACGGTACTTGTTGGCGAAGGCCAGTCCCGTGCCGAGCGGAACCTGGGCGCCGACGATGCCGTGGCCGCCATAGAAATTCTTCTCCTTGGAGAACATGTGCATGGAGCCGCCCTTGCCCTTGGAATAGCCGCCCCGGCGTCCGGTCAGTTCCGCCATGACACCGGCCGGATCCATGCCGCAGGCAAGCATGTGGCCGTGGTCGCGATAGCTGGTGATGATCTGGTCGCCGTCTTCCAGCGCCATCTGAACGCCGGTGACGACCGCTTCCTGACCGATATAAAGGTGGCAGAAACCGCCGATATGCCCCATGCCGTAAAGCTGGCCGGCCTTTTCCTCGAAACGGCGGATCAGCAGCATCTCGCGATAGGCCGCAAGATCCTGTTCCCTGGAGAATTTCTCCGGTTTCGGCGCGACCATCTTGGTCGGCGAATCCTTTGTCGTGGGGGTCTGCTTGAGTTTCGGCGCTTTCAGCACCCGTGCCGGTTTGGCAGCCATCTTGTTCTCCCGATCCGATCCAACAAGCTGAAGGAAGGATTGCCGAAAAACCGGCCGAATGCCATCCCGTGCCTGTTGGCCAAAAGCCTGTGATCTTCAGGAAGACACCTCCGGCGGTCCCTGTGACGGGCCGACGGCTTCTCCTCCCGATGCTTCCGGTCCCGTCCGGAAGACTAGTTGCGATCAATCGTGATCAACACCATTCATTCTCATTCAACTTGCGGCAACAATCAACCACAGTTTTCGCAGGGCTGCTATTAGTCTAACTGCCTATTTTTGCGCAATATTTCCAATATTAACTGAATTCAGGTTAATACATCGAATTAACAATACAGCCTCAGGCATTGCGGCACATGGCGGCAACGCCCTGCCGGGCTGCTACACCGGCAGCAAGTCCCGACAACGGTAAGGCACCGGCGGCCCCTGTCAAATCAATAGAAAATGACGATCTCGTTTTCGCCCACATAGCCGAGCTGGCTGCGGGCCACCTCGTCGAGCGCGTCGCGTTCCAGCGTGCCCACGGTGAGCTGGCCGACGCGGTTCTGCAGCCGGCTGCGCTCGGCGCGCAATTCCTCAAGCTCGCCCTTCAGCCGCTTGGCCTCCTGGCGCATTTCCTCTTTGGTATAGATGCTGTAGCGCCCGGCCTGGGCGTGATAGGCAAAATAAACGAGCAGCGAAAGGCACAGGCCTGGCACGATCAGCCCATTTAACCGGCTTTTACGCTTCTGGCGCGTCGACATGAAGAAATTTCCCGAATACGCTGGGAGACTGAAACAGGCCCAGCCTAGGCAAACAGGCTTAAGGAAGGGTTTATTGCCGCAGCGGTAGAAAATGTACCGGCCGCCATCAGATCGCTCGAAAGTGGATGAAAGTTACCTAAATCGTTACCATTTTGTGGGTAAGGTGAGTTATGGCGTGGTATTCGTATCTAAGGCGCGGCGAAAATGGCGCTTCCGCTTTGCGGGAAGGCAGTGAACTGGAACAGTCCCGTTCACAGTCCCTGTCCATGGCCGATCAGCCGTTGCTGGCCGTTGCCGGTGGTCCGGACGGCGATGGACACCCTGCTGAAAATACGCCTGCCGCCGAAAACAAGCCGGCCAATGACGAACCGGCAGCCGGGGTTGGCGAAGCCCCGTCGATCGACACCCCCCCTTCCCTTTCCGGACTGGTCATGGAGCCGGGAGCCCGGGACCCGCATCCTGCAGGCCATCACCGTGTTGGCGGGGTTGCGCTCGCGCTTGGTGGCGGCGTTGCCAAGGGCTGGGCCCATATCGGCGTCCTGAGGGCGGTTGAGGAATACGGCCTGCCGGTGAAGATGATTGCCGGCACATCCATCGGCGCCCTCGTGGGCGGCGCCTACCTGTCTGGCGCGATGGACGAACTGGAAACCTTTGCCCGCTCGCTGACCAAATCCAATGTGGTACGCTATCTCGATTTCACCCTGCGCGGCAGCGGCCTGATTTCCGGGGCAAGGCTGGCCGCCCGCATGGAAGAACACATGTCGGAGGTTTCCATCGAGGAACTCTCCCGTCCCTTCGTCGCCGTTGCCACCGACATTCAGAGCGGTCACGAAGTCTGGCTTTCAGACGGACCCATCGTTCCTGCAATCAGGGCTTCCTATGCCCTGCCCGGCGTCTTTACCCCCGTGCAGCATGGTGGCCGCCAGCTTGTCGACGGCGCACTGGTCAATCCGGTACCGGTTTCCGTCTGCCGGGCCTACGAACCGGATATCGTCATTGCCGTCAATCTGGCCGGCACCAGCTTTGGCAAGGGGACGGTCATCCGCCAGTCCCATTATGGTCACATCGAGGATGCGTTGACGGAAAACGTCAACTCCCAGGCCGCCTCGTGGTTCTCCTTCATGCATTCACGCGAGAAAGCCACGCCGCGCGAAAACCGTCTCGGCGTCACCTCGGTGATGGTGGAAGCATTCAACATCATCCAGGACCGCATCGCGCGTGCAAGGCTCGCCGGCGATCCGCCCGACTTCACCATCCGTCCGAAGCTCGGTGAAATCGGCCTGATCGACTTTCACAAGGCGGACGAAGCGATCCGTCTCGGCTACGACGAGATGATGATGCGGCTGCGCGAACTGGAAGACCAGGGCGTGCTCGACCAGATCGTCAGCCTTTAGGTTCCCGGCAAGCTCTATCCGGCAATATACTGCTTGAGGTCGGCAGCCTCGCGCTCCGCCTGCTCGATCTTGTGCTTGACCACGTCGCCGATCGAGACGATGCCGATCAGATTTCCGCCCTCGATTACCGGGATGTGCCGGAACTTGTGACGGGTCATGATCCCCATCACCTCGTCAATCGTGCTTTGCCGGTCGCAGGACACCACCTTTTTCGTCATGCACACCGAAATCGGTTCATCGAGAGCAGCGCCGCCCCTTGCAGCGACCTGTCGCACGATATCGCGTTCCGAAACGATACCGCAGACCTTTTCGCCGCCCTCGAGGATGACGATGGCGCCAATCCGGTTGTCGGCAAGCGTCTTTGAAACGGCACCGAGCGGTGCATCCGGACCGGCGGTTATGACGTTGGTGCCCTTGTCGGCGAGAATGGATGATATGTTCATGGTGCGACCTCCTCTCCCGGCATCCGTGCACAGCGGATGCCATTGCACCATTGCACCGTTGAATCGGCAACAAATCAAGCGGAGATGGCGTTGTTTTTGCGCTCGAACAACGAAAAGCCGAGAATTCCCGCCGCAAATCCGCCGATATGGGCCTGCCAGGCGATGGCGGCATCGGCCCCCGGGATTGCAGCTGCACCGATTCCGAAGGCCACATTCATTACCATCCAGACGGCAAAGAAGATGACGAATTGCCGGTTGGTGAAGCTTTCGGCGAGCGACAGCGCCGGTCCGTCATGGCGAAATCCGCGTCCTGTGCCGCGGGCGAGCGGATTGAAGACGAAGCGCATTGCTGCGCCCATATGGCCTGAAACCGCTGCCGATGCCCCGATCATCGGAATGAAGGCGTCGGGATTGGCGAGGTAATGCGCCAGCGCCCCGCAGGCAGTGGCAAACACGGTCAGCGCCAGAAACCGCACCGCGCCGAAGCGCCGCGCCACCGGCGTTCCGAAAGCCAGCATCCAGACAACATTGACGCCCAGATGCACCCAGCTGCCATGCAGCAGGCCGTAGGAAACCGGCATCCAGAAGGCGGCTTCCGGCACCGGAGCCGTTGCTCCAGCCGGTCCGTACATGGCGGGGATAAAGGCAAACAGCAGGATGAGCTTGGTGTCGGCTGCCGCCGAAAGAAACAGTTCGCGCACGGCGTGAACGGCGACAAGCGTTAGCGCAAGGGCAGATACGGCCTTTGGCAGGTTGAACACCGGCTCCGTCGGTGATGATGCCGGTAGCTCGGGGTAATCTGGTTCGGAAAGGTCGGACAAGCAGAGCTCCGGGGAAGGAATTGCGCAGGGGCGAGACTGCCGTTGCCGGCCAGTTCAGTCAATCCGCCGGCAACCAATCCAATGGCGGGAAGGCAACGGTTTGCGGCAGGCCAAAAAAAACCGCCCGGACAAAGCCGGGCGGTGGTCACGTCCCCCATAATACCCGTCCCACAACGAGTTCGAGGAATACCGAAGTCAGGTTGGACGGAGCAAAAGCATAACCGTCACGTGGATCGCCTTCCTGATCTCATATTCCACTTGTCCGTGCAATCGAAACCATTTGTTAACCTTAATGCCAAAGCCGCCGGTTCCGGCTTTGCTGTCCACAAGTCATTCCCTTCCGCCTGTCGCCTGCCCTTGCCGCTCTCTGGCATGATCCCTGCTCCCTTGTGTGCAGACAGCCCGGCAATCCGGCCGGTTGTCCGGCAATGGCACAGCTTTCAGCGCACAACAGGCGCGTTCCGGCGGTGCCGTGTCACAACGGAAACACTGGTGACGGGAAAGTGTATTGATATGAGACATGCCGCAACAAGGGAGCTCTTCGGTTACTGGAACCGATTGCGGGGACACCGGCATGCGCCACGGCGCGATGAGGTGGAGCCGAGTGATATCCGCCAGCTTCTGTCGGATACCTTCATTCTGGAGGTTTCGGGAACGCTGAAAACGGTCAGCTACCGCCTGGCCGGTACAAGAATTTGCGCCATCTTCGGCCGCGAACTGAAGGGCTATGGCTATCTCGGCCACTGGAGCGAGCATGACAGCTTCGACATCGCCCGGGTTCTGGCCCGCGTCTACCGCGACTTCGAGCCGATGCTTGTGGTCATGCGCGGCCACACGGAAAGCGGAAGACAGGCTGATTTCGAAGTCATGCTGCTGCCGCTCGAGCCGATGCCTGATGGCAGCGCCCGCATTATCGGCATTGCCGTGTGCGAGAAGAACCACTACTGGCTCGGCACCGAGCCGATTGTCGAATGCGAAATCCGTTCGGCCCGCGGCATCGATCCGGGCATGGAGAAAGCCGCGGACGAAGGCTGGAAGGCCAATCCTGCCCCGCCGCTTTCGCCGCATCTGATGCCTCCCGGCGGTGAATTCAACCTGATCGAGGTCGCAGGCGAAGGCTCCGTTCTGCCCCAGGCCAGAAAGGTTCGCCATCTCACCGTGCATGAGGGCGGCAAGGGCTGATTGTCGAAAAGCCGACCTTCCGGCATGGGAAGTTGATCTAAACTGCCTGGAAACGCCGGAAAATTACCATTCATTAACCAGGTTGCTGCACAGTTCGGGAAAGCGGTTTTTGCCGATTCCCGTTCTGCTTTCAGTATCAGCCTGGTCATGAGTGCATTTGCCAAAAAAGAGATAGAGCCTTTCCTGAGCGACACCGAACGAGAGTTCTCGCGTGTCGACCTGACGCTTTTTGGCCGTTTCATGCTTGAGAACCGGCAGGAATATCCCTGCCAGATCCTCAACATGTCACCGGGAAGCGCTGCGCTGATTGCACCCGTCTCCGGCTCCGTCGGTGAGCGGGTCATTGCCTATGTCGATCATGTCGGCCGGCTCGAGGGCAAGATACTGCGCCTGGTCGATGGCGGTTTCGCCATGAGTGTCAACGCAACCGAGCGCAAGCGCGACAAGCTGGCCGCCAAGCTGACATGGCTTGCCAACCGCCACGAACTCAACCTGCCGGAAGACCGCCGCCACGAGCGCATCACGCCGCGCAATCCCGCCGGCATCATCAAGCTGGAGGACGGCAGGGTCTATCAGGCGCGCATCATCGACCTTTCGCTTTCCGGCGCTGCGCTGGAACTCAACGTCAAGCCGGCCATCGGCACGGTGCTTTGGCTCGGCAGGATGCGTGGAAGGGTCGTGCGCCACTTCGACGAGGGCGTGGCAATCGAGTTTGCCATCGTCCAGACACGCGACTCCCTCGACGAGTATTTTGGCCGCTAGAGCGTGTCATGCTTAGATGGAATCGTTTGAACGCAGGGAATTTGGTCTTCGGCTAGAAGCGGAAAGCGACACGGTGTGAACACCGTTAGCTTTTCGCGACGACACTCGAAGGCCAAAGAACCAAGTTCAGACGATTGCAGAAAGGCAATACTATTCAGTTGCTTGAATTCCCTGCTGTGGTGTCTTTTCCGCCCCGACTTCGTTGAAATCCTCGCAGGATGCATAACATCCTGCTGCGGTATTCTCCTCGTCAGGTCGAAAAATCCATCCATTCAAACTGCTTCCAGCTAAACATGACACGCTCTAGGCCGCTTCTGGCGGTTTCCCGAAACCGATAAAATTTTAATCAAACCCGATTCAAGTTTAGCGAAAACTTGTCCTGCATTTGATGCGAATACGCTTCAAATGCAGCCGCCGGAATTGGCTGGGCCGAAAGATGTTTGTGTCATCATGCTCCCGTTAACTGGGAAGGTGACACAAAATGAACAACATCAAAAAAGCCAGGAAATGGCTCTTCGCTGCGGGGGTCGGTACGGCCTTGTACTGTACCGGTTCTGCCAGCGCAGGCCAGCAGGCCATCATGGAAACGACGGGTCTTACGTCGCAGCCCATCGGCCACTACGAATATTGCCAGACCAATCGTTCCGATTGCCGGATCAAGGCGCGCAGCATGAAACCGATGGTTCTGACGCGAGAGCGCTGGAGCGAAATGGTGGAAACCAATGCTTACGCCAATGCCACGGTGACGCCGGTCACAGACATGGACTATTTCGGCGTCCCGGAAATCTGGAGCATGCCTGAAGCCTATGGCGATTGCGAGGACTATGCCCTCTTGAAGCGCCGCATGCTGATGGAAAAGGGCTGGCCTGCATCGGTTCTGCTGGTCACCGTGGTGCGCCAGCCCAATGGCGATGGCCACGCGGTTCTGACCGTGCGCACGGACAGGGGTGATTTCATCCTCGACAATCTGAACGAGCGCGTCATGCCCTGGAACAAGACCGAATACCGCTTTTTGAAACGCCAGGCAGCCGCCCATTCGGGAAAATGGGAAGGCATCGCAGACCGCCGCAACGGCAAGGCGCTTGTTTCCGCTGTGGGGTCCGTCGCCCAGTAGCGCAAGCCATATGAAGGTTGAGATAGGTCCGGTCGTGTCCCCACCTTCCCCGTCCCAACGACCGGATCATGGGAGCCGTCAGCTGCAGACATAGCAGCGGCGGCTCTCACCTTTTCAGCGGACTGAAAAACCTGTCAGCACTCGCTGAGGCCGGCCGAAAACCGTCTGGCATTGGCGGCATAGTGTTCGGCGGAGCGGCGCAGTCCCTCAATGGCCGCCTCGTCGAGTTCCCGCACCACCTTGCCGGGCATGCCGACCACCAGCGAGTTGTCGGGAATGACCTTGCCTTCGGGGATGAGCGCTCCTGCCCCGATCAGGCAGTTGCGGCCGATTCTGGCGCCGTTGAGGACGGTTGCCCCCATGCCGACGAGCGAATTGTCGCCGATCGTGCAGCCATGGATGATTGCATTGTGGCCGATCGTGCAGCCATCGCCGATATCGATGGGAAAACCCGGATCGGTATGCAAAACGCAGTTGTCCTGGATGTTGCTGCGGTTGCCGATGGCGATCACTTCATTGTCGCCGCGCAGGACCGCACCAAACCAGATGCCGACATCGGCGCCCAGCCGGACATTGCCGATCACGGCAGCGCTCGGTGCGACCCAGGAAAAACCGGCAGTCCGGTCGGGTTCAACCCCGTCGAGTGTGTAAAGTGCCATGCCTGTCCTCCGCCTGCGGTTCAATGCCGATGGGAGCAATTCAGGTTCCGACGGAATCGGAGAAACCTGAATGCGGAAGCAAAACCAACGGATTAAATCGTTGTCCCGTTCCCGAAGAAACGTGAAACGATCTAGCAGAGTGGGCACGGGCGCGCAACGCGGTGCCCTTCTGGGTTGCTACTGGGAGATCGCGCCGACAAGCAGCGCCGTTTCCACCAGAACGACGCCGGAAAAAAAGCTCCAGACCGCGCCCAGTGCCAGACACAGCGCGAAGGCCGGTCCCGGCAGAATGCTCTGCAGCCAGAAGCGCAGGCCGTAGCGAACCAGATAATACGGCCCTGCAAACGTGCACATGATCAGCGACCACGCCTTGTCGAGGGGAGTTTCGAAGCTCAGCAGCAGGGCCGGAGAGCCGTCATTGGCCTGCTGCGGCAACTGTATTGCCTGATGCAATGCATTGAGCAGGCCGGCGGCAACGAATCCGGTGACGATCACATAGACGACTGCAAGCATGGCAACCCCTTACTTTTAACCATGTATTTACCATCCTCCCAGCACTCTGAAGACGATGCAAGCGCTGTGCGCCGCTGATTCGTGAAAACTGGAAACATGGTTACGGCGCGGGAATGTCATCCCGCCGCCCGAACAGGAAAATGTGATGGCCAATACGGTAGAGGAAACAGCCCGGCTGCTGGGGAGAACGCACGATCAGCGCTTCGATCGCCTGATGCCGGGCTATCACCGGCAGTTGCGCAATGCTTCTGCAGCGCAGGAGGCAGCCCAGGTTGAGAAAATTCTCTCCCAGTCCTTCATGGCGCTGTTGATCAAGCTGGCGCTTGCCATGACCGCCGTTGCGCTGGTCATTTTCGCGTCCGCTTCCTATTACGGCGCCATTGTCGCCAAGGGCGGCCATGAAACCGAGACCGTGACGCGTCAGGTTGCCATCGCCAACGAGGTTCTCAACGTTCCGGCAAACATGATCCGCTTCCGCAGCCAGCGCAAATCACGCGCGCTGGAACGTCTCGATCTTTATGCCCACTGGCCGACCATGCAGGGCTACTCCGACGATCGCGCGGCAATTTTCGACGACATGAAAGCCGGAGCGCCCCTGCTTTTCATCTCCATCGAACCGCGCGACATGACCACCGACATGTCGGGGCGGGTTTCAACCATTTACGAGAAATTCTTTGCCGGTCCACCGATCGATGCCGGCCACGGTCTGGTGCGCCGCGCCTTTTCCTCCGAAAGCGCCTATTTCATGGAGGATCTCTACTACCAGATGGACAGCCCCTACCCCTTTGCCGCGCGCTGCATCCGCGAGAGCGATCGCATCGCGGCGCCCTACTGCATTCGCGACATCCATATCGGCAAGGACCTGATGGTCAGCTACCGCTTCCACGCCAATCTCATCGGTGAATGGATGGAACTCGACCGCGCGGTGCGCGAAACCGTCAACGGCTTTCTGGCCAGAGGATAGACTTGGGGATGGGCTTGGGGATAGATCCGGGGCCGCCAGGAGCTTGGTGGCTCAGTCAAGATCGACGTCGAGGATCGCCATCGAGAAGTTGTAGTCGTCATCCTCGTCCTTGTAGATGACGCCCAGAAACTCGTCTTCCTTGTAGACTTCGCAGGAATCATCCTTTTTCGGCCTGGCGCGAACCTGCAGCAGGTCATTGCCGAATACCCGGCGGAAATAGGCTTGAAGCTTGCCGATTTCTTCAGAAGTCACCGCATTCTCCCCATATAGGCCCCTTTGGGGCGTTGCCGGGTTCTGGCACAGAGCGCCCCCACTTGCAAACGGTTTAGAAGGCAAGCATCGGTTCATCGGCGGCGGCCTCCAGGTCTGCCGGCAACGGATCGCAAACCGCACCCGGCTGCGCCTGATCGCTGCCCTCGCCGGCGCATTCGGCTGAAATGCGGGCGAGTTGCATGTTGGTGCGCAGTGGCAGCACGTAGCGCGCATCCTCATTGGCAGCCTGGCGGATTTCCTCAAGTGCGGCCTTCAGCTCGGCGAGTTCGCGGGCAACTGCAAGATCGGATTCGCTTGCCTGTGCCGGCCCCAGCGCCAGCAAGGCGAATGCGGCAGCCAGCGGCACCTTGAAACGGGACTTCATGACGGGTTTCCTTTTCGTATCGGTTTCATGTCGCTGAAATAACGGAAAATCCGCTCACGCGGGTGCACATTGCCTCAACATTTGCGTGATGCGGTGCGTGATCCGGCAGGCATTCACGCTGCCTGACTGTTCGAGTCAGGCAGGGAAGCATTTGCCGTAAACGGGAGCGGATGCCTGCGCCTTGGCTGGCTCAGCCGGCGTCGGCCTGCTCGGCAAGGATCTGGTCCATGGTACGCGAAGGTTCCGCGCAGCCCGCAACGCCGACAACGCGGGCCGGTACGCCGGCAACCGTGACATTGCCCTCGACTTCCTTGATCACCATGGAACCCGCAGCAATGCGGCTGCACTTGCCGATGCGGATATTGCCCAGAACCGTCGCGCCGGCGCCGATCAGCACACCGTCGTCTATCTTGGGATGGCGGTCGCCGGTTTCCTTGCCGGTACCGCCCAGCGTCACGCCCTGAAGGATCGACACATTGTTGCCGATGACACTGGTGGCGCCGACCACCAGCCCGGTCGCATGATCGAGGAACAGTCCCCGGCCGATCCTTGCCTGCGGGTTGATGTCGGTCTGGAAAACCTGCGAGGAGCGGCTCTGCAGGTAAAGCGCGAAATCCTTCCGGCCGAGGCCCCAGGCCCAATGCGCCAGCCGGTGTGTCTGGATGGCGTGGAAACCCTTGAAATACAGGATCGGCTCGATCAGCCGGTCGCAGGCCGGGTCCCGGTCGTAGACGGCTGCGATATCGCTGCGAAGCACCTCACCCCAATCGGGATCGGACTGGTGCATTTCCTCGAAGGAGCGGCGGATGATGTCGCCGGAAACCTCGCGATTGTGCAGCCGCTCGGCGATGCGGTGCGCTACCGCCGATTCCAGGCTCGCCTGATTGAGGATGGTCGAATAGATGAACGTGCCCAGCATGGGCTCGTTGTCGACGATGGTTTTCGCCTCCCGGCATACCACCTGCCAGACCGGGTCAATGGAGTGGATCTCGGCATCCGCCGGGTTGGTCTGCACGCTTTGCTTGCCGGTCATCGATTCGGTCTTTCCTGCTGTCTGCACGGGCCTTCTGTCTGCCCAGGCCTTCTGTCTGCAGCGACAAGGCCATGCATCATGGAACAAACTGTCGCAGAAGATGGTAGCACAGCTTTTTAAGGTCAAGGATCAATTTTCCTTCATCGGGCTGTGCGCCCTGCTGAAAGGTTCCGCTGCATTGTGCCGGATGTCCCGGCCTATCAGCCGTCGAGAAAGTCCACGACACCCTGCTTGTAAACGGGATCGCCCACCGCCCGCATGTGGTCGCGGCCGGGAATTTCCAGCAATTTGCCACGCGGAATGAGATCGGCGATCACCTGGCCGGAACCGGCAATGTCATCCTCGGTGCCGATGGCGATGAGAACGGAGTTGGCTATTTTCTCGAAGTCTTCCGGCGCAAAGACCTGGCGCACGGCTGTCACGCATTCTGCCAGTGCCACGAGGTCGCTTTTCGTCTGGTCGGCAAACTTGCGGAACGCCCGGCCCCTGGGATCGCTCACATCGGCCAGCGAAGGCGCCAGCAGGGCCTCGCGCACCGGCGTCCAGTCGCCACTCCCTTCGATCATGCTGGCACCATTGCCGGCCAGCACCACTTTCGACAGATCGCGGCCATGATGCATCAGCAGCCATGCGGAAATCCGCGCGCCCATGGAATAGCCCATCACATGGGGCTGTTTCAGGCCGAGATGTCGGATCAGGCCGATCGCATCCCTTGCCATCAGTTCCAGGGAATAGTGCGCCGCATCGTGAAACTTGCTGCTTTCGCCATGGCCGCGATTGTCGAAGGCGATGACGCGATAGCCAGCATCGGTGAGCCATTTCACCCAGCCGGTATCAATCCAGTTTGCTTCCTTGGAAGAGGCAAAACCGTGGATCAGAACGATCGCCTGCCCCTCCCCCTCATCGACATAGGCAATCTCGACATCGTCTATCTGCGCAACGGGCATGGGCAGGGTCCTGGCAAGGGAAATGGTCCGGGAGGGTTTGGCGCAGGCACCGCAAAGGGCTTGCAAGTAATGGCGTTTCTTTTAAAACGGGCCGCAAGACGAAACAAGGCAAGGCACGCAGTTCCATGGCCGTATCGACCATTCCCCACTTCAAGAACGACGAGGGTGTCCACCAGATTGCCATCGGCGTCAAAGAGTTCATGTGCTGTGGCGCCAGCGAGCCGCACGATCATCCACATGTCTTCCTCGACATGGGCGATGACAACGAAATCGTCTGCCCCTACTGCTCCACCTTGTATGTTTTCAAAGGCGGCCTGCCGGCCAGCAGCAGCGAACCGGAGGGATGCCTGGCAGAGACCGGACACTGACCGGTCGCCGGGGCCGACATCATGGCTGCAAGCCGCTCCATCATCGTCAGCGGGGCCGGTATCGCGGGGCTGACGGCCGCCCTTGCCCTTTCCAGGCGCGGATATCGCGTTGAGGTTCACGAGCGCGGCAAGCGGATCGAAACCGCCGGCGCCGGCATCCAGCTTTCCCCCAATGCCTTGCGGGTCTTCGACAAGCTCAACGTGCTGGACGCCGTCAAGCGGGTCGCCATGTCGCCTGACGGCGTGCGCATAGTGTCGGCCCATAACGGAAAGCCGATCCGCACCGTTCCGCTCGGCGCTTCCGCCATCCAGCGCCATGGCATCGGTTATCTCACCATTCACCGCAGCGAATTGGCGCAGGCGCTGGTGACAGCATGCAACGACGATCCGGACATCGAGCTTCAAACCGGCTCCACGGTTTCCGATGCGGTCGAACATGCCAACGGTATCAGCGCCATGGTCACCCGTGGCACGAGTGTCAGGACCCATCGCGGCACGATGATGGTGTTCGCCGACGGCATTCACTCCGCCGGACGCAAGGAAGCCTTTGCCCTGCCGGGTGCCCGCCACTCGGGCTTCGAGGCATGGCGCGGCATGATCTCCGCCGAAGCGCTGCCGCCGGGATTCGACCTCGAAAACACGCAACTGGTCTGGGGTACAGGCGCCCATGCCGTGCTCTACCCCGTGCGCAAGGGCCGTTATCTCAACGCCGTCATCTGCATCGAAACGCCTGACCGAAGCCAGACGCAACCGCGCGAGGGCGATGCAGCAGAGCTGATGCACCGTCTGCGCGGCTGGCACAAACCCTTCCGTCAGCTTTTCGAACTGGCACGCGAGTGGCCGGTATGGCCGTTGCTGGAAATGCCCCCGAAGGACACCTGGCATCATGGCCGCATGGTGATGATCGGCGATGCGGCCCACGGCATGCTTCCCTTTGCCGCCCAGGGTGCCGCCATGGGCATAGAGGACGCCGAGGTGCTGGCTGCCATGGTCGAACGCCACGGCGCCAGTGAGAAGGCGCTCGATGCCTGGGAGAACCTGCGCCGCAAGCGGGTTCTTGAAGTCGCGGCACTCGCACGCAGAAACGGCCGTATCTATCACATGAGATGGCCCGGCAGCGCGGCGCGCAATCTGGTGCTCTCGCTGACCAGCCCGGCAAAGCTGGCCGACCGCCAGGCGTGGATCTACGACTGGAAACCGTAGAACTCACCTGCCCGCCGGGAGATGTTGCGGGCTGTGCCATTTCAGCGATGCCAGCAGGGAATGGGTAGTCGGCGTCCAGAGGCCGATGTCGACGCCGGCAGAATGCAGCATCTTTCCCACCCACTGGTTGCAGGGATTGAACAGGTTGAAATGCCCCGCGGCGAGGAAAAAGGCATCGCCCTGCCCGATGCTGACACCTGCAAGATGAATCGCCTCTCCGTTTCCGTCGCGCAGGAAACTCGCTTTGATGGCGGAAACCAGACGCCTGTAGGCAGGCAGGGAGAGGTCGATTGCAACAATGTCGCTGCTCGTTGTCAGATTGCCCATTGGCGTTATGCGCATGACGGGTTCATCGCCCGTTGCCGCCCGCAAGGTCGCCGATAGCGTGATGTCGGAATAGTTGCCTGCCGTGGTGTAGAAGGCGCGCGAACCCCAGCCGAAACCGAGATGGCGCAGAGCGGGATGGTCCAGTGGCAGCCCGGCTTCAACGAGCCGCGGGAACGCCGCCAGCAATTCCTCGGTGAGCGGCAGCGCGATGTCGGCATGCAGCAGGCCGGTCACCAGGAATATCCGTACGCTTTGCGGCGAGTCGGTTGTTTCTTGCGCCATGGCACCGGGTGTATCCATGCCCCGGGGGACAAGGGCGCCGCCAAACGCGGCTGCAAGGTAAAGCATCGGCAGCACAATCAGGCATGCCAACACCGCCCCGCCCGCCTTGAAGGCGGTGGCGGGCCTGAGCTTCAGCCGCAAGGCCACCGCCTTTGGTGCGCGATCAGTGCAGGATCTGGCTCAGGAACAGCTTGGTGCGTTCGTGCTGCGGGTTGTCGAAGAAGGCCACCGGCTCGTTCTGTTCGACGATCTGTCCCTCATCCATGAAGATCACCCGGTTCGCCACCTGGCGGGCAAAGCCCATCTCGTGGGTGACGCACAGCATGGTCATGCCTTCCTGGGCGAGTTCAACCATGGTTTCCAGAACCTCCTTGATCATCTCGGGATCGAGTGCCGAGGTCGGTTCGTCGAACAGCATGATGCGCGGGTTCATGCAAAGCGAGCGGGCGATCGCCACGCGCTGCTGCTGGCCGCCGGAAAGCTGGCCGGGATATTTGTGTGCCTGCTCGGGAATCTTCACCTTGGTCAGATAGTGCATCGCAATCTCTTCGGCTTCCTTCTTGGGCATCTTGCGAACCCAGATCGGCGCCAGCGTGCAGTTCTCCATGATGGTCAGATGCGGGAACAGGTTGAAGTGCTGGAACACCATGCCGACCTCGCGGCGCACCTCGTCGATCTTTTTCAGGTCGTTGGTAAGCTCGATGCCGTCGACGACGATCTTGCCTTTCTGGTGCTCTTCCAGCCGGTTGATGCAGCGGATCATGGTCGACTTGCCCGAGCCCGACGGCCCGGCAATGACGATGCGCTCGCCGCGCATGACCTTCAGGTTGATGTCCTTCAGCACGTGGAAATCGCCATACCACTTGTGCATGTCGGTGATTTCCACTGCCACGTCGGTGTCGGAAACCGTCATGCCGGAAGACCGTTTCGGCGCTTTCGCCTCTGCCGGCATCGCCGCCGCCATCATCGGTGCAGCGCTTGCCGCCTTCTTGGCCGGTGCTGCGCGTTTCGAGCGGACCTTCGGCGTGGTTGAACGCGAGGCGCTGGTTTTGGAAGCAGCCGCCTTTGCGGGCTTGGCTTTCTTCGCTGCAGGCTTCTTGGCCTTGGCCGGAGCGCTGGCCGCCACTTCCTTTGCATAGGCCTTGCACTGACCGATCCAGTCGTCGCGGTCGATGCGGCCCTTGAATTTCAGGTAGTCGTCCACATACTCGACTTCCGGCTTGGTCCACTTGGCGATCTGGGCATATTTGTAGATGCCCATCTCGTTGAGTACGCCCTCCAGCTTCGGTCCGACGCCGGAAATGCGCTTGAGATCGTCAGCCTGTTTCGGCTTTGCCATGCGCGGCGGCTTTTTGGTTTTCGGAGCCGTTTTCCTGGTGCTTGCTTTTGCCATTTGGGTATCACCCCTTTTCGTGATTTCCGGTTTGGGCCACTGCCCGCTCTAGATTGGTTTGTCTTTAACCTGCGCTAACGGTGTGATGTATCGAGCCGCCGCTCCATGTAGTTGGAGTAGCGCGCCATGGAGTAGCAGAACAGGAAGAAGACGAAGGCGCAGAAGATGTAGCTGGTGATTGCCTGTACCGGGGTTGCCCAACTCGAGTCGGAATGGCTGAGGTTGATCATTCCGAGGAAGTCGAGCAGACCGATGATGGAAACCAGCGTCGTATCCTTGAACAGCGCGATGAAGGTGTTGACGATGCCCGGAATGACGATCTTCAGCGCCTGCGGCAGAATGATCTTCTGCATCATCTGCCAGTAGCCGAGCCCGAGCGCCATGGCGCCTTCGTACTGGCCCTTGGGAATGGCCTGAAGGCCGCCGCGCACCACTTCAGCCATGTAGGCGGACTGAAACAGCGTGACCCCAATCAACGCTCGCAACAATTTGTCGAAGTTCATTCCTTCGGGCAGGAATAGGGGCAGCATCACCGAAGACATGAATAGCACGGTAATCAGCGGTACTCCACGCCAAAACTCGATGAAGGTCACGCACAGAGTCTGAATCGCGGGCATCTGCGAACGCCGACCCAGCGCCAGCAATACCCCCAGTGGCAAGGCGGCGGTCATGCCGACCCCGGCGATCACCAATGTCAACAGCAGCCCGCCCCAGCGCCGGGTGTCCACCGCCGACAGCCCGAACA
>JAMLIH010000015.1 GCA_023954255.1 Phyllobacteriaceae bacterium
GCCGAGCGCGGCGCGGCTGTCGGGCACGAGCAGGCCGGGCAGCCCGGCCTCGGCGAGGCCGCGCTCGGCCAGCGCCGCCGCCGCGCCCGCGTCGCGCGCCTCGCCGAGGAAGTCGTGCGCGTCGAAGCGCTCGCCGCGCAGCGCGACGAACAGGTCGCCCGCGCGCAGGCTGCGGGTGTCCGAATGGACGCGGCCGATCGCGACCGACGCGTCGCCGACGAGGCGCGCGTCCGGCAGCGCGGCGGCGAGCAGCGCATGCGCTTCGCCGAGCGTCATCATCAACGGCGTCACGCTGTACCCCCCGAACCCCGCACCGCGAGCAGTGCACCGGCGACCTCGACATCGCTGAACGGATGGCGCACGCCGGCGACTTCCTGGTAGTCCTCGTGGCCCTTGCCGGCGATCAGCACGACGTCGCGTGCGTCGGCCGCCTGCACCACGTAGGCGATCGCGGCGTGACGGTCCTCGATGACGTCGACATCGTCGTGCCCGATCACGCCGACGAGGATCTGCGACAGGATGAAGCCCGGCGACTCGTGACGCGGGTTGTCGCTCGTGAGGACGACATGGTCGGCGAGGCGTTCCGCGATCGCGCCCATCAGCGGGCGCTTGCTGGCATCGCGGTTGCCGCCGCAGCCGAACACGCACCACAGCTTGCCGCCGCGCTCGCGCGCGAACGGCCGCAACGCGATCAGCGCCTTCTCGATCGCATCCGGCGTGTGCGCGTAGTCGACGACGATTACGGGCAGATCATCGACGCGCTGCGCCCGGGCGCCGGGCGCGTCCCCTGCGGTGGATCGATCGCGGCCGGGCGCGATCGCGGGGTCGGCCTCCACGCGTTGCATGCGCCCCGGCACGGGCGTGAGCTGCGCGCAGGCGGCGACGGCGTCGGCCAGCGACACGTCGAGTGCACGCAGACCGCCAATCACGCCGAGCAGATTCGCGACGTTGAACTCGCCGATCAGCCGGCTGCGCAGCGGCAGCGTCGCGCCGCCCTCTTCGCGCACGTCGAAGCCGAGGCCGCCGTCGCGGTACGCGATTGCATGCGCGGTGAGCCGTGCGGGTGCCCGGCTCGATACCGTCCACAACGCCAGGCCGCGCGCGGTCGCGCGCTGCGCGAGGGCATGTCCGCGTTCGTCGTCCAGATTGACGACCGCTGCGGCCAGCGCGGGCCAGTCGAACAGCACTTCCTTCGCCTGCCAATAGGCCTCCATCGAGCCGTGATGATCGAGATGGTCGCGCGTGAAATTGGTGAACAGGGCGACGCGAAACGTGCAGCCCGCAAGACGATGCTGCGACAGGCCGATCGATGAGGCCTCGATCGCGCAGGCGACGAAGCCCTCGTCCGCGAGACGGCGCAGCGCGGTTTGCAGCACCACCGGATCGGGCGTCGTCAGGCTGCCATATTCCTCGCGTCCTGGCGCCGTGACGCCGGTCGTGCCGATGCTGGCTGCCTGCCTGCCCGTGCCTTCCCATATCTGGCGCACGAACGAGGCAACTGACGTCTTTCCGGCAGTGCCCGTCACAGCAACCATGATCTCCGGCTGTTCGCTGTAGAAAGCACCTGCAAGCCGCGAAAGCGCCTGGCGCGGATCGGCAAGCCGCACGATCGGAACCGCCCCGCCTTGCGGCGCGCCCTCATGGGTCAGCACCGCCACAGCACCCTTTTCAATCGCCTGGGGGATGAAGGCTGCACCATCGGCGGCCGTGCCCTTGAGCGCCACGAAAAGATAGCCGGGCGCGACCTGGCGCGAATCGGCGGTCAGCCCGGCAATTGCGAGGTTTGCCGCCTGCGGGCCGAACCGTTCGCCAAGTCCCTCGATACCGCAAGCTGCCGCAAGTTCACCGAGCTTCATTTTCCATCCATCACAACACAATATGCGCACCGTCCGGCCCGGTAGCACCCCTCATATGCCGGTTCCCGGCCGCAATGCCGGGCAAATCCCCGCCGGTCAATATCGAACGGACATCATATTCAAATCTTCACCAAATTGAGGCCGCATTCCCAGGACGGGTGCCGAACGGCGCACGATGTTGGAAACCATCGGCGCCGCATTGACGCCCGCCGTCGCCCCGTGGGTGCCCTCCTCCGGCTTCGGTTCGTCGATGATGGTCAGCACCACATATTGCGGATCGTTGATCGGAAATGCCGCCAGAAAGGCATTGAAACGCTTGTCGCTCGAATAGCGCCCGTTGACGACCTTCTCGGCCGTGCCCGTCTTGCCGCCGACCCAGTAGCCCTTTACATCGGCCCGCCGTCCGGAGCCGCGCTCCACATTGAGACGGAAGAGATAGCGCATCATGTCGCTGGTTTCCGGACGCACCACCTGCTTTGCCAGCACATCGGCCTCTTCGCGGTCGCGCTTGAACAGCGTCGGCGGGATGAGCCTGCCGCCATTGACCAGCGCTGCTCCCGCCACCGCCGTCTGCAGCGGCGTGGTGGTCACCCCGTGACCGTAGGAGATCGTCACCGAGTTCAGCTTCTTCCACTCCGCCGGCTCGACGGGCGTTGCGGTTTCCGGCAGTTCGAACGACATCTTGTCGAGCAGTCCGAGGCGGTGGAGGAAGGCACGGTGACCCTCGATGCCGACGACATCGGCCATCTTGGCAGTGCCGATGTTGGAGGAATAGATGAAGATTTCCGGAACACTCAGAACCCGCTTCTTGCCGTGGAAATCGTTGATGGTGAAACCGGCAATGCGCAGCGGCTTGGAGGCATCGAACTTGCTTTTCATCGTCACCAGCCCGCTGTCGAGCGCCATGGCGGTGGTGAACGTCTTGAAGGTCGAGCCCATCTCGTAGAGCCCCGCCGACATCCGGTTGAGCCGGTCGGGCTGCAGCGCCTGCACCGGATCGTTGGAATCGTAGTCCGGCAGCGAGGCCATGGCGACGATCTCGCCGGTGTGTACATCGAGCACGACAGCACCGGCGGCAATCGCCTGATAGCGCTCCATCGCCCGTTCCAGTTCGTCGTGAACGATGCTCTGCACGCGGATGTCGATCGACATTTCCACCGGCTCGGCCAGCGCCGCATCGGCAAAGCCGGCCGCCCGCAGATCGCTCAGAATGCGCTCATCGATCACCTTTTCGAAACCGGCTATGCCGACATTGTCGATGTTGACGTGACCAACCAGATGCGAGGCGGTCGAACCATTGGGATAGAAACGCCGGGTCTCGCGCTTGAAGCCGATGCCCGGAATGCCGAGCGCCAGAATCTTGCCCTGCTGCGCCGGGGTCAGTTCGCGCCGCAGCCAGACGAAACCCGCCTTGCTCGACAGGCGGCGGTGGGTCAGTTCGATGTCGAGATCTGGCAGCACCGTGGCAAGCTGCTCGACGGCGGTATCGACATCGACCACCCGGCGCGGCTCGCCGAAAAGCGACGCCGTGTTGATGTCGGTTGCAAGCGTTCTGCCGGTGCGGTCGACCAGATCGGGCCTGCGGGCGGAAATCGTCGGATCGGCCAGGGCCAGCCGGACCCGGTCCGAGGGTTCCAGAAAGCCGAAATAGGCAAGCCTGCCGGCGATGACGGCATAGACCGCCATGATCATCACCATCACCATGAACAGACGCGAGCGTGACCGGTCGATGGCACGCTTGCGCGTTCCCTGCAGGTTGAGCATGCCGGCATGGCCCGGCATTCCGCCGACTGCCGCCGTAAGGGGTTTCGAGCGCTGTCTCCAGGACCCTATCATTGCGCAGCCCCCTCATCCCGGGCGGCGTCCTCGACGGAACCCGTCACAGCAGTATCGACGATCTGCCCCTCGATCAGGTCGGCAATGGTGGTGGTGCGCGGTGACTGGGGAACGGCCGGGCGTGGCGGAATGTCGGCAACCGTGCCGATGCTCTCCGGCGACGGGGCCGAGATCGGCAACTGATCGCTGTATTGCTCAACCAGCCGGGTGATCCGCTTGGGGTCGGTCAGCAGGCTCCAGTCGGCCTGCAGCACATCGATGGCATCCTCTTCCGCCTTGATGGCCTGTTCCAGTTCGCTGACGCGGTCAATGGCTGCCTCGGAGTCCTGCTTCACCTTGAAAGTGAAGGCGGCACCGCCCAGCAGAAGGCCGATCATGACGAGGTCAACGGGTCTGAGCACGGGGTTTCACCTGTTCCATCGAAAGCCGGGGCAGTTTGAAAATCGCTGTATCGCCCTTGCGGGCAGGTGCGCGGGTTCGCACGCCCCAGCGCAGCTTGGCCGAGCGCGCACGCGGATTGGCGGCTGCTTCCGCTTCGCTTGCCGCAATCGCGGCGCGCTGCGGCTGGTCGAAAACCGGTACGGCGGCCTCTGTCTGCGGCAGATGGCGCGAACCGGCAGCCTTGCCGGCACGGTCCTGAAAGAAACGTTTGACGATGCGGTCTTCCAGCGAATGGAAGGTGACGACAACGAGCCGGCCGCCGGGCTTGAGGATGCGCTCGGCGGCAAACAGCCCCTCGGCCAACTGCTCCAGTTCGCCATTGATGAAAATCCGCAAACCCTGAAAGGCGCGCGTTGCCGGGTGAATGCGTTCGCCGGGCCGCTTGCCGATGGTCGACTCGATCAGACGGGCAAGCTCGCCCGTCCGCATGATTGGCCCTGCAGCCCTTGCCTTGACGATGGCGCCCGAAATGCGCGGTGCCTGACGCTCCTCGCCGAGCAGGCCGAATATCCGGGTAAGCGTTGCCTGGTCTGCATGGTTGACCACATCGGCAGCCGAAAGCCCCGCCTGCCCCATGCGCATGTCGAGCGGCCCGTCATGACGGAAGGAAAAACCGCGCTCGGCCTCATCGAGCTGCATGGAGGAAACGCCGATATCGAGCACGACTCCATCGACGGCGTCGTAGCCCCGGGATCGGGCGATGGCGTCGAGTTCGGCAAACTCGCCGGCAACAAGCGCCAGCTTTCCGCCCGATGCCCCGACGAGCGCGGCACCGCCGGCAATCGCGTCGGGATCGCGGTCGATGGCAATGACGTCCGCGCCCCGGTCGAGGATTGCCGCCGAATATCCGCCGGCACCGAACGTGCCGTCGATAATGGTTTCCCCCGAAACCGGATTGAGACAGTCAAGCACCTCGTCGAGCATGACGGGTACATGCCGGACGGGTCCGCCAGCGGTTTGCGGTGCGCCGCTCGCACCTTCGCCGCCATCCGTCACGTATCCTGCTCCTTGCTGCTGCCTCGAGAGCCGAAAGCCCCGGGTTCGGCATGCGAACCCGTCTGGCTTGCGGGGGAATTCTGTGATTGGCCGGAAAAGCCCGCCGCCGGGGCTCCCGCCTGTGTCGTTCCATGCTGGCCGAGTGCCCGGCGCATTTCGCGCACCCTGGCCCTGGCCGTTTCGCGATAGGCCCGGAAGGCCGAAGGCTCCCACAACTGGAAGAAATGGCCGCAGCCCACAAAGGCCACCTCGTCGCCAATCCCGGTATGGTCGCGAATGTTGTCGCTCAAGGTGATCCGGCCCTCCGGATCGATCTTCAATTCGTCCGCATCGCCCACCAGGCACAGCGACCACATGGCGTATTCTTCCGAAAACGGATCCATCATCGACAGCCGGCGCAGATTGGAATCCATGAACTCCATGCCGCCGGCTTCCGCTACCGGATGTTCGACGCTCAATATCGTGTTGAGAACCGGCTGATTGCCAAGGACGAGCCGAAAGGCAGCCGGAACCGAAACGCGGCCCTTCTTGTCCACCCGGTTGATCGTGTTCGAGACGAACCGATCCATCCTTTTCCCCTTGGTCCGCTGTCGCGTTACCTGAAACCGGACCCATTGCGTAGCGCGGGTCCGCATACCGGCTCTGGCGGGTTCCGGGCCTGCATGCCGCCATGCCCGTCGCTCCCCATAGGGCCGGTTTCGCTGTCTGGCCGGTTTGCTTCCCGTCGACTGCAGCCACCGCCGCAATCGCCACTCGGCAAACCGGAATCCCCCTGACAATGGCTTGCCGGCCAATTCCCCGGCCGCTTGCAACTCCCGCAATGTCATCGGGAGGCGGCCGCATGGGATTTGGAGTATCATGGGCAAATTTGGGGGTCAATGGACTAACTTGGGCAATTAGGGAAAAATGAACCCTTTCTTAGGGAGTTGGTAACAATTGCCCGAAACGCATTAACAAACCGTTAGTGTGTGCGGAAATGCACAGCCCTGCCGGCCGTTTCCGGCCAGTTTCGAAACCATGGAGGACTTGCGGGAAAGAAACCGGAAACAAGGCCCAGGGAGGTTGCTCAGATGAAATTCGTCATCGCCGCACTGATCATCGTCATCGGCATTGCCGCAGGAACCGGCATGACCGTGGCATGCGAAATGCCAGATACCGCCGGCACGCACATCACGGCGCTGTAGCACCGGCCCTGACGGCCGGCGGATGCAATCACGGCATCAGCGGCTGTTTTGCCATTTCCAGATGCAGCGTTTCGCCCTCCCAGGGATGTGCCTCGCAGACATCCTCGTTGAGCTCGACGCCAAGCCCCGGCTCCTTCGACGGGATGACGTGCCCGTCCTGCCATTCGATCTTCTTCTTCAGCAGCTTTTCGTGAAAGCCGTCCCAGGTCTTGATCGATTCAAGGACCAGGAAATTCGGGCACGCCGTGGCGATCTGGATGTTGGCCGCCCCGACGATCGGGCCGCAATAGCAGTGCGGCGCGATCTGGATGTGGAAGGTTTCCGCCATCGCTGCGATCTTGCGGGTTTCCAGAATGCCGCCGGAGCGCCCGCTGTTGGGCTGCAGAATGCTGGCCGCCCGGTTCTCGATCACCCGCCCGAACTCGAACCGTGTTGTCAGCCGCTCGCCCGTCGCGACGGGGATCGACGTGGCACGGGCAACCTGCGCCATCACTTCCGGCATGTCGGGCGGCACCGGCTCCTCGAACCACAGCGGATCGTAAGGCTCGATCGCCTTCGCCAGCCGGATCGCGCCGCCGGCGGTAAACTGGCCATGGGTACCGAACAGGATATCGGCCTTCGTTCCGACGGCCTCGCGCACCGCACGGCACATATTGGCCGACAGATCGATATCGGCGAGCCGCGGCATGTGGCCGTCATAGATCGTGTACGGCCCCGCCGGATCGAACTTGACCGCATCGAAACCCTGTTCGACGCAGGCAAGCGCCGCCTCAGCGGCCATATCGGGATCGTTGTAGACGTTCCTGGCGTTCTCCGTCTCATCGGGGTAGACGCTGCCCGATGCCGGATAGAGATAGGTGTAACTGCGCAGCGTCTCGTGCACCTGGCCGCCGATCAGCTTGTAGACGGGCTGGCCCGCCGCCTTGCCCATGATGTCCCAGCAGGCCATCTCCAGCGCCGAAAAACAGCCCATCATCGAAACATCCGGGCGCTGCGAGAAGCCCGACGAATAGCAGTGCCGGAACAGCACATCGATATCGTGCGGATCGCGCCCGACGAGATAACGCGCCGCCGTATCCTCGATCATCTTCGCCGTCAGATGCGGATCGAAGGTTGCGGCATATGCTTCGCCATAGCCATGAATGCCATCATTGGTGGTCAGCTTGACGAAGATGAAATAGCGCCCGCCGGTCTGCGGTGGCGGATTGCCGACCACCCATGTCTTCACGTCCTTGACCTTCATTTCGCATCCTCCAGGATAAATGAGGCACCTCGCCAGCCGACAGCGATCGCTGCTGCATTGGTATTGCCGGTGATCACACCGGGAAAGACGGAAGCATCGATCACCCGCAGGTTCCTCACACCATGCACCCGGAGCCTCGCATCTACAACGCCGGAACGGACATCGGGAGCCATGCGGCAGGTCGATACCGGATGAAACACGGTACCCGAGCGCCTTCGGAAATCGCTGATCAGTTCCTCGTCGCTCCCGCATGAGGGACCGGGCAGGATTTCCTCGGCAATCATCGATTCCAGGGAGGGAGAGGCGGCAATGCGGCGCACGAATTTCACACCCGCGAGCATATCGGCGACATCGCTATCAACACTGAACGCATTTGCCGTTATCCGCGGTTTTTCGAAAGGATCAGCCGAGCGGATCATGATTTCGCCACGGCTCCGGGGCCTGCAGTTGGAAAGCCCGATGGAAAATCCGGAAAACGGATCTGGACTGAGAACCGGGCGTTCGCCCACACCGGGCAGCACCGTCGAGAATGCCTGGAAATAAAGCTGCATGTTGGGGCGGCCAAGTTTCGCGTCGGTTCTGAAGAACCCGCCGCCATGATTGATGCTGAGGGACAGCGGCCCCTTGCCGAACATCAGATATTGCATTCCGACCAGCATCTTGCCCCACCAGGGCCGCAATACGTCGTTGAGTGTTCTGCAATTCGCCCTGAAAGTATAGTTGACGCCCTGGTGATCCTCCAGATTGGAGCCAACCTGCCCGTTGCCTACCTTCACTTCGATCCCCAACGACCGCAGATGATCTGCCGGGCCGATGCCGGAGAGCTGGAGCAGTTGCGGAGAGTTGACCGATCCACCGCAGATGATCACCTCGCGCCGCGCAGACACCTGCTCGACGCGACCGTTGCGGCGATACTCCATTCCGGTGGCGCGCGCACCCTCCATCAGGATGCGCGTCGCCTGCGCATTTGTCAGGACGCGAACATTCGCCCGCTTCATGGCCGGCCGCAGAAAGGCGCGGGCGGCCGAATTGCGCCTGCCGCCCTTCATGTTCTGCTGCCAGATTCCCGCCCCTTCCTGCTGCGGGCCGTTGAAATCGGGATTGAATGCCAGGCCCGCCTCGCCTGCAGCCTTGATGAAAGAATGTGTCAGCGGGTGGACCCTGCAATCGATAGTGCTGACATGCATGGGGCCGCCAACGCCGCGCAGGTCGCTTTCACCACCATCATTGTCCTCGATGAGTTTGAAGACAGGCAGCATCTCCTTCCAGCCCCAGCCAGGATTGCCCGCTGCCTCCCAGTCGTCATAGTCCTGCGGCGCGCCACGAATCCAGACCATTGCATTGATGGAGGAGGAGCCGCCCAGAACCTTGCCCCGCGGCCAATAGTCCTGCTGTCCGGCGAGACCGGGATCGGGTTCGCTGGCATACATCCAGTTGACGGCCGGATCCATGTAGGTCTTGCCATAGCCGAGCGGCATCTGGATGAAAAAACGCCGGTCCGTGCCCCCGGCTTCCAGCACAAGGACCTTGTATCTGCCGTTCGCCGACAACCTCTCCGCAACGGCACATCCGGCCGACCCGGCACCGACGACGATGAAATCGGGATCCTCCAACCGACCCTCCCTGCCTATACGTGACCAGCGGCTCTAGAATTGGCCGCGAGGCAAGTCAATCCAATTCTCGCGAATGCATTGCGGCAGGGTATCGGCGATCGGATTGCCGAGCCGTGAACCAGCCGCTATCCTGCCCGGCACCCACCAGAATCACACTGCGAAAATTGCCAGGAAGAACCGAGCAATGCCGGATAGCTTGAAAGAACGTCCGCTAAAGCAGCACGGTTTCGCCCATTTGCTGGCCGCCACCCGGTACTCGCTTTCCGGGCTCCGCCACCTGCTGGGAGAAACCGCCTTCCGGCACGAACTGATGGCCGGAGGCGCGATGACCTGCCTCCTCGCATTGGCCGGTGCGTCGGCAGGGCAACTGGTGGCTTTTGCCATACTGGTTCTGGCCACCCTCTGCGTCGAAGCTCTCAACACGGCGCTGGAGCAGATCGTCGACCGGCTTTCGCCGGATTACTCGGAATTTGCCAGGGTGACGAAGGATCTGGGCTCTTTTGCCGTCATGTGTCTTTTGCTGGCCAATGGCTTGTTTGCAGCCTGGGTTCTGTGGACAGCCCTCTGGTGAAAGCCGAAAGCGGACGAGCCACCGGAAAAGAAATGCCAGCCGGCCTGTAAGCCGGGTTCTGTACGGCCTTCCGCGGACGGAAGAC
Organism: Phyllobacteriaceae bacterium; assembly: GCA_023954255.1. Classification (GTDB taxonomy): domain Bacteria; phylum Pseudomonadota; class Alphaproteobacteria; order Rhizobiales; family Rhizobiaceae; genus Salaquimonas. Next base: position 9,826 of record JAMLIH010000015.1, read on the forward strand.
GCAGCGATCATTCATCTGGGATGCCTGTTGCCAGACATCTCACGCGACCTACCCGGGCAACTGGCCTGAAAACCGGCTGGGAGCTTGCGCCCCCGCGTTGCCCCTATTCGGTCTTGCTCCCGATGGGGTTTTCAATGCCGCCGCCATCGCTGGCCGCGCGGTGGGCTCTTACCCCACCTTTTCACCCTTACCCGCAGCGAACGGGTTCGCCGCAGGCGGTATGCTTTCTGTTGCACTTTCCCTTGGGTTGGCGGGCAAGCCCGTTTCCCCAGCCGGAAGTTATCCGGCATCGTGTTTCCATGGAGCCCGGACTTTCCTCCGATGCGGCCTTTCGGCACCTGCACCGGCGATCGCCCGGCCGGCTGGCAGGCTGAAATAGACACCTTACCCCACCCCGGTCAACGCTGGTGATTCCCACCGGATCGTTTCACCGTCGGGTGGAAACGGCGTTTCTCGCCAGGCAGCCAAATTCATTTGCGCATTTCGCTTTTTCCGATTCCGCCAAAATCGGAACTGATCCAGGGAAATCCCTTGCGCGTTATCTGCCGCCTGCCTGATTTTTGACTCGATTCCGGCTATGGTTAAACTTAAATTAAACCAATGGGGCGATAGTCGATTTGCCATTGATGAATGGCAGCCAGCGACAGCAGATCATGTGCACGCGATGACCCACCAGAAACCCGATCACACAGCTTCCGGCCTCCTGACCCGCCGCCAGACGATTCAGTCGCTGGCCGCAGCCACCGTGGCCGCCGCATCCCCCTTTGCTCTTCCCGCCGCAGCCGAGGCAGCCTCCGTCAAGGATGTCAGCTACGGCGCCAACACGCTCGACATTCATCTGCCGGCCAATGCGGCCAATGCCCCGGTTCTGGCCTTCGTCCATGGCGGCGCCTGGCGTGCCGGCGACAAGGGAAAGATCGGCGCCAAGGCCCGCTATTTCACCAAGAAGGGCTTTGTCTTCGTTTCGATCGGCTACACCCTCTATCCGCGCGCCAATGCCGAACAGCAGGCTGTGCAGGTCGCCCAGGCCGTCAACTGGGTAAAGCAGAACATCTCCAGGTATGGCGGCAATGGCGACCGTCTGGCCCTGATGGGCCATTCCGCCGGCTGCCATCTGTCATCGCTCGCCACCCTGTCGGGCGCTTGCACGCCGAAGCTGCTGATCTGCAACGATACCGGCGCCTATGACATCGCCTATCTGGCGCGCCTCAATGACGGCAAGGTGCCGGGGCTCTATTCGGCACTCGACCGCAAGAACAAGTGGAAACGCTGGTCGCCGATCTCCTACGTCAACAACCGCGAGCAGCCACCAACGCTGGTCATGTGGTCAGGCGGCAGAAACCGCGACAAGATCTCGGCGCGCTTCGCCGATGCGCTGGCCGCAGCCGGTGCGCCCGTCTCGCGCTTCGATGGCAGCAGCTACAACCACCTGTCAATCAACTCGTCCATCGGCAGGGATGGCAGTTCGGTTACCGAGGCGGTTGTGCGGTTTCTGAGCAAGCTCTGAAACAGCACGCCCTGCCAGCAGCCGGCAGAAAAGCCGCAATCTCAACAAGCAAAGGCCGGCGCTGACGCTCCGGCCTTTTTCATGCTGTCGACAGAAGGCTTGAGGCCGCCTCAGATATAGCGCTGCACGCGCTTGCAGTAGCGCGAGCTGACCGGGTTCATGCGCTTGGCGCCGTGGCCGGCATTGTAGCGCAGGATGGTGCCGCAGGTGGATCCGCCGGCAAGCCGGTGTGCTTCACCAAGATACTTCATGCCGTAACGGATGTTGGTTTCCGGGTTGTAGAGTCCCTTGGCGGAACCGCTATAACCCATCATCCGCGCCGTCGACAGTTTGAGCTGCATCAGCCCGATCTCGCCGGCGCCGCCACGGGCATTGGCGCGATAGGCGCTTTCGACCCGCACCACCGCATGGGCGAGCTTGATCGGAACACCGTTGGCGCTGGCATATTTGGCGATCAGCGCGTGATAGCGCGCGGAACCCGATCCCGCCGCCGCCTTCGGTGCCAGGGAAGCCTGCAATTTGCCGACCTCGCCCTGGGCACTCTCTACTTTCTTCGCCAGATAATCGCGCTGGGCCTTCATCAGGTCCTTCTGCGTCTCGCTGAGAGACTTGGTCATGGCATCGTAGGAGGCAAGCTGCTTCTGAGCAGACTGGAGCTTGCGCTGGGCATCGGCGAGCTTGCGCTTCAACTGCTCAGCCTTCTGGGAAGTGTTTTGTTGCGTGGCAGGTTTTTTCGGCGCCTGGGTTTGCACCGTGCGCAGCGATGGCGCGGTGAAAGCGTAGGTTTCCTTGTGACTGGAAGTCGCCGTTTGCGTCGACGTGCACGCCGACAGGAGAAACAGTCCGGTAACAGCGGCAGCAATGCGTACCGCGCCGGGCATAACAGAAGTAACCATGAGGAGGCCCCTTTATTTCATAAAGCTGGGCAGCCTCCCCCGTTTCCCGGACTGCCCGAACGGGGCGCCTTAGGCGTTTCAATCTTGACGAGAATGTGTCTGTTCCATGAACTTCCCTTGCGGCATGAAACATTGCGTGATTGCCGCGGTCAGACCGTTTCAAGCGCCTGGAGCAGCCGGTAGAGTGTCTCCACCGTCGAAACATCGGCCACCCCGTCGACCTTTTCGGGCCGGAAATGACGCTGAAAGGCAGCCACCACCAGCCCGGTCCGGTGATCGAATTCGCCGCTGCAATCGATGCCGTAACCATACAGCGACAGCATTTCCTGCAGCGCCTTGACCGGCGGCCCGCCATCGCCGTGGGTCAGAAACCTGCCGCCTGAGACCGGTGCCGGTTCGACCCAGTGGCCGACATCTGCCTCATGAAGACGCTGCCACGGGAATTTCTCGCCGGGATCGCGCTTTCGTTCCGGCGCAATGTCGGAATGGGCCAGCACGTTGCGCGCGGCAATACCGCGCCGCGCGACAATGTCGCCGCACAATTCTGCAACCGCACCGATCTGGATTTCGGGAAAATCGGGGTAGCCGAACTCATGGCCCGGATTGACGATCTCGATACCGATCGAGCGGGAGTTGACATCGTCCCTGCCCTGCCAGGTTCCGGCGCCGGCATGCCAGGCGCGCATGTCTTCGGCCACCATCTGAACGATGCGCCCGTCCTCGTAGACGAGGTAGTGGCAGGAGACCTGGCTCTCCGGCACGCACAGCCATTTCTGCGCCTTCTCGCCATTCTCCATGCCGGTATAGTGCAGCAGCAGGATGTCGACCGGCATGCGCCGCTCGTTGAAATTGGCCGCGATCGCGGTCTCGCAAACGCAGCTGCTGTCGGCGGCCAGGGTCAAATTCCCCGCTCCCTGCGCAAGTGCTGCCAGGCAAGGTTGATCCCCGCCAGCCGGTCATTGGCAATCTTGAGGAACTCCTCCGGCACACCGCGCGCCAGCATCCGGTCAGGATGGTTGTCACGCACCAATTTGCGGTAATGCGCCTTCAACTGCTCATCATCCCACGCAGGATCGGCACCCAGTACCACGTAGGGATTGCCCTCTTCCGGCTCCATGTGGCGCAGCCGCACGCCTTCGAACTCCCTGTGATCAAGCCCGAAAATGTCCGATACGGTTTCGACGAAATGCATTTCGCGCTCGTGGATGACCCCGTCCGCCTTGGCGATGTGGAACAGCCCGTCGAGCACATCGCGCAGGATGTCGTTCTCGTCGGGAAACAGCGTTTTCACCTGGCTTGCATAGGATTCGTAGCCGGCGACATCCTGCTTGGCGAGGTTATAGACCCGCGCCACGTGGCCGGCCTCCTCCACGGGAATTTCAAACAGTTCCTGAAAGGCGCCGACCTCCTCGCTGGTGACGATGCCGTCGGCCTTGGCCATCTTCGCCGAAAGCGCGATGATGGCGATGGAAAAGGCTACCTGCTTGCGGGTTGCCGGGTCACCCTCGAATACCGTGCGCACCGATTCGATCACCGCCGAAAACGCCTGGCTTGCGGTGTTCGCGATGAATTCGCCGAGATTGGCCCAGATCGACATGAAATCCGTTTATGCGACTTGTCTGGCCGATTGAAGAAAAATCTTGCCCGGCTCCGCCTTGCCCACCTGCCGGCTCCGCCTTGCCCCCTGCCGGCTCCGCCTTGCCGGCCTTGTCAGTCCCAGTCGCGATGATGCAGCACCATCAGCACACCGCCCTCACCGTCCAGCAGTTCCAGCCTGCCGTCCTCGCGGCGAAATCCCGCTGCTTCCTGCAGCCTGGCGAGAAACGCCGCCTCTTCCTCCATGACCGGGCCGGCGCAGGCCATGCGTGTCGCGCCCAGCGGGCCGATCTTCAGGCTTTCGCCGCTGATCTCGTAGCCGCCGAAAAACCGGTTGCAGCCGCCATGACCGGCAACGCGGCCTTCCGCCTCGAACCGGACGAACGGCGTATCCTGTCCTGCTAGGCCCCATTCGGAACCGGCGAGCGGCGAAGCGCCAACGGCAGATGTAGCCGCAAGAAGCAGCATCGAAATTGCCGGCACAATGATCTTCAAGACGAACTTCATGACTTCCTACAGGTTGGTGGCACTGCGTGCGGCCTGATCGTACTGGCCGGAAAGGGCACGAAGAAGGCGGGCCGCCTTGGCCAGTTCATCGGCATTGAACCCCAGCTCGCAAACGCTTTCCACCAGCAGGTTTTCCCGAATCTGGTGATAGCGCCCGCAGGTCTCCATCCCCTCTTTTGTGATCCTGACCGTCTTTTCCTTGCCGCGCTTGCCGGTGGTCAGCAGCTTCATCCCCTCGAGCTTCTTGAGCGAATAATTGACCAGATGGGTATCTTCCACATTAAGCACCACGCAAAGGTCGGAAAGCGTCTTTTCCCGCTCCTTGTGGCGCACGCCATGCAGTACCAGCACGTCGAGCGCGGTCATGCCGGGTTGGCCGGCCGCATTCATGCAGCGCACCATCCAGCGGTGAAACGCATTGGTCGTCACCGTCAGCACATATTCCATTTCCGAAAGCTGAGGCAGCGCGCCCGAGGCAAGGTGCGAGGCCAGAACAACCGGGCCAACAGCCTCGTTATCTGTGTCTTTTGCCATGATTCCCTCTTTCTTTCGTTGACATTTTATCGATAAATTGTAGATGTTGGCAATCCCAAATCACTGCATAATGGAGAATGGGCATGGCTGAGGCCGGCAAATGGGACTTCTGGATCGACCGCGGCGGCACCTTTACCGATATTGTCGGGCGCGATCCACAGGGCGGTCTTCATGCCCACAAGCTACTGTCGGAAAATCCCGAAGCCTATCGCGATGCCGCCGTTCAAGGCATCCGCGATCTGCTCGGCGTGAAAAAGGGCGAACCCGTTCCCTCCCATCACATCGATACCGTGAAGATGGGCACGACGGTAGCCACCAACGCCCTGCTGGAGCGAAAGGGCGATCGCACCGCCTTGCTGATCACCAAAGGCTTCCGCGATGCGCTGAGGATCGGCTACCAGGCCCGCCCGGACATCTTTGCCAAGGAAATCGTCAAACCCGAACAGCTTTACCAGACCGTCGTCGAGATCGACGAGCGCATTCTGGCTGACGGGACGGTTGAACAGGCGCCCGACCTTTCGGCCATCCGCGTGGAACTGGAGAAGATTCGCAACAGCGGCATAGAGGCAATCGCCATCGCGCTGATGCATTCCTGGAAATATCCGCAGCACGAGCAGGCTGTTGGGAAACTCGTGCGCGAAATGGGCTTCGGACAGGTTTCCGTCAGCCACGAGGTCTCCCAGCTCGTCAAGCTGGTCGGCCGCGGCGACACAACGGTGGTCGACGCCTATCTCTCACCGATCCTGCGCCGCTACGTGAATCAGGTCGCCGAGGAACTGGGCAAGGGCCCGCGCCTCATGTTCATGATGTCGTCGGGCGGCCTGACCGCCGCCGAACTCTTTCAGGGCAAGGATGCGATCCTGTCCGGTCCTGCAGGCGGCGTGGTCGGCGCGGTGGAAACCGCCAGCCTCGCCGGCTTCGAAAAGATGATCGGTTTCGACATGGGCGGCACCTCGACCGATGTCTCCCATTACGACGGCGAACTGGAACGCACCTTCGAGACCGAGGTCGCCGGCGTGCGCATGCGCGCGCCAATGATGCGCATTCATACGGTGGCCGCAGGCGGCGGCTCGATCCTTACCTACAAGGATGGCCGTTTCCAGGCCGGACCCGATTCGGCAGGTGCCAATCCCGGCCCCGCCTGCTACCGGCGCGGCGGGCCGCTTGCCGTTACCGATGCCAATGTCATGGTCGGCAAATTGCGTCCGGAATTCTTCCCGGCGATCTTCGGCCCCGATCAGGACCAGAAGCTCGATGCGGAGACCGTGCGCGAGAAGTTTGCGCAACTGGCCAAGGAGGTCGGCTCGACGCCCGAAGAGGTCGCCGACGGCTTCCTCAAGATCGCCGTCGAAAACATGGCCAATGCCATCAAGAAGATCTCCGTCCAGCGCGGCTACGACGTGACCGAATATGCGCTCAACTGTTTCGGCGGCGCCGGCGGCCAGCATGCCTGCGCGGTTGCCGACGCACTCGGCATGAAGACCGTGCTCATCCACCCCTTCTCCGGCATCCTGTCGGCCTATGGCATGGGGCTTGCCAAAATCCGCGCCAACCGCACCCGCGCGCTGGTCAAACCGCTCGGCAAAGAGCTTGAATCAGAACTTGAAGCCCTTGAATCGGAACTTGAGAAAGAGACCCGCGCAGAGCTTGCAGAACAGGAAGTAAGCGATTCTTCCGTAAGCGTTTTTTCCCGCGCGCACATTCGCTATGACGGCACCGATACCGCAATCCCGGTAACGCTTGCCGGCGCCGCAAGCATGATTGCCGAGTTCGAGCGGACCCATCGCAAGCAGTTCGGTTTCGTGTTCGAGAACAAGGGGCTGATTGTCGAGGCGCTGGAGGTCGAGGCGGTCGGCGGCGGCGCCGAGATCAGCGAAAGGGAATACCCGCTTTCCAGCGAAATCGTCGCAGCACACGATGTCAGGGAATTTTACTCCAACGGCAAATGGCACGACATCGCCATCTGCGAGTGCAGCGATCTGAAGCCCGGCAACTGCCTCAAGGGCCCTGCCCTCATCATACAGCCCAACCAGACGGTCGTCGTCGAGGATGGCTGGCAGGCCCGCATCACCAAACACGACCACATGGTTCTCGAGCGCATCGAGGAAATGCAGCGCGCCCACGCCATCGGCACCGAAGCCGATCCGGTCATGCTGGAGGTCTTCAACAACCTGTTCATGTCCATCGCCGAACAGATGGGGGTAACGCTGCAGAACACCGCCTATTCGGTCAACATCAAGGAACGGCTCGATTTCTCCTGTGCCGTTTTCGGAGCTGATGGATCGCTCGTCGCCAACGCGCCGCACATGCCGGTGCATCTGGGTTCCATGGACCGCTCCGTGACCACGGTCATCGAGCAGAACAGGGGCAACATCGATCCCGGCGATGTGTTCATCCTAAACGCGCCGTATAATGGTGGCACTCACCTGCCGGACATTACCGTGGTCACGCCGGTCTTTGACGATGGCGAAGCGGAAATCCTGTTCTATGTCGCTGCCCGCGGCCACCATGCCGATGTCGGCGGCATGGCGCCGGGTAGCGCCACCCCCCGCGCAACCCATATCGACGAGGAAGGCGTGCTGATCGACAACTTCAAGCTGGTCAAGCGCGGCATCATCGATGAAACCGGCATGCGCAAGATTCTCACCGACCATCCCTGGCCGGCCCGCAACCCGGACCAGAACATGGCCGATATCCGCGCCCATATTGCTGCCAACGAAATGGGCGTCAACGAATTGCGCAAGATGGTCACCCATTTCGGCCTCGATGTGGTGCAGGCCTATCTGCAGCACGTCCAGGATAATGCCGAGGAGAGTGTGCGGCGGGTGATCGATGCGCTGTCGGATTGCGAATACACCTATCCGACCGACAACGATCAGCAGATTTCCGTGAAGATCACCGTCGACAGGCAGAAGCGCGAGGCAACGGTCGATTTCACCGGCACCTCGCCCATGGCGAAGAACAATTTCAACGCGCCGGAGCCGGTCACACGTGCCGCCGTGCTCTATGTCTTCCGCCTGATGGTGGAAGCCGACATTCCGATGAATGCCGGCTGCCTCAAGCCGATCAACATCGTCATCCCCGATGGCTGCATGCTCAAGCCCGAATATCCGGCGGCCGTCATCGCCGGCAATACCGAGACCAGCCAGCATGTCACCAACTGCCTGCTGATGGCACTTGGCGCGCTCGCCAACGCACCGGGGACGATGAACAACCTGACCTACGGCAACGACCGCTACCAGAACTACGAAACGATATGCGGCGGTGCGCCGGCCGGAAAAATGAACAACGGGCGCGGATTTGCCGGCGCTTCAGGCGTGCATGTCCACATGACCAATACCCGCATGACCGACCCGGAAGTGCTCGAAATGCGCTATCCCGTCGTGCTGGAGGAATTCTCCATCCGCGCCGGCTCCGGCGGCAAGGGCAAGCACAATGGCGGTGACGGCTGCACCCGCATCATGCGGTTCCTCGAGGACATGGACTGCGCCATCCTGTCATCCTCGCGCTACCACCCGCCCAAGGGGCTGGACGGCGGCGGCGACGGGGAAGTCGGCAAGACGCAGATCCGCCGCAAGGACGGCAGCATCGAAACGCTCAGGCACTGCGACCAGACGGAAGTGAAGGCGGGCGATGCGGTCATGCTGCAAACCCCGGCGGCGGGCGGCTATCTGCCGAAGTGACTCAATTGAAACTGACCGGCCGGCCGGCTGCATTCCATTCGATCATGGCAGTGAGCATCTCTTTGGTCGGGTAGTGCTGTATGTCCTCGTCACTCGCACCTGATGCCAACTGCCGCTCGTAGTACCATTCCTGAAAATTTGTATAGGCTTGCTGGATCCTGGCTGGCCCCTCCGGCTTTGCACCTGCCTCATTGACCAGCCAGTTGCGCACTTTGAGAATGGCCTTGTCGAAATGACCGGCATGAAACTCGATGTCACACCCCGATAAATCCGAAATTGCGGCTTGGTAACGATATTTCTGCTCCTCCAGGATAAGGAACTTCTTCCGTTCAAATTTCTTGCCACCGTATCGTCTGCAACCTTGGTCGATACCCAACTCGAACGGCATGTTCATTCTGAAATGCTCACCTACTTCCGTGGACTGGCATCGGCTTAAGTCGTGGATCGAGTACCGGGATGCACCAATCAGGCTCTGAATCTTGTCCAGCCGGCTCTGCCCGGAGTCCATTGCTTCCAGCGCAAGCCGGGGTTGAAAACCAAGGTATGTAACGCAAAAAAGAATCGCCTGCAGAATTGGCGCGTAGTCTTCGTCAAACGGGCAGTTTATAAAGACGCAGCAATCAAAATCTGGTTTTGCCACACACTAACCTTTCGGAGGGTGTGGGTCACTTCCATAAGTATTTCGCTCGCGAATCCGGCCATCACGCCCGTGAATATACAGCTCAGTCCCCTGATTGCGCGCAATCTCCCGAGCACGGGAGATTGCTTCCTCCTGGGTTCGAAAGGAACCGGACGCACGGGAGGCACCAGCACGTCTGACGCTCCATTTACTCCCACTAGGAACTACATGCTGACCTTTCTTCGACATGTCAAAGTCCATTCTTTGGAAACTGCAAAGCACAACAAACGTATGAGTTCGAACGCTGAAAATCAAGCATATCAATGTGCTGGTTCCAACATGACAACCGCTGTGGATTATGCCTTTTCATATGACTGCCCCTCACATCCATGTGATCTGCCTCACGCAAGCGTTATTTGAAGTTGAACACTGCGTTCAATGATGGTGGGCCACCCTACTCGTGGGGAAACACCAAAGAGGAGATTACCATGAAGCATATCGGAAAATCCGGCGCCGCTGTCGCCGCTGCCGCCTTCGCACTTGCAATCACCGGAGCAGGCATCGTTGCCCCGTCGGGCGCCCAGGCCCAGGACGCCAAGGTACAGTGCATGGGCGTCAATTCCTGCAAGGGCCACAGCGACTGCAAGACCGCAAGCAGCTCCTGCAAGGGCCTCAACAACTGCAAGGGTCAGGGTTTCCTCGAACTGACCAAGGCCGAGTGCGACGAAAAGGGCGGCACCTACGAAAGCTGAGCCGCACGCTGACATCCAAACCGCCGGTGCTTGCAGCGCCGGCGGTTTTCACTGCAGATAGTCCCGGCCCGGCATACAGCAGGCAACCGGAAAACGTAAAAGGCCGCTAGACGAATGGAAGTTTCCGCAAATCACCACCGATCAGCCGGCAAACCGCCCTTCCTCGGCTTCGGCCTTGGGCTGCGTCCGCAGCACTACACGGAAATCCTCGAAGGCGGCGATGCACTTCCCATCGACTGGTTCGAGATCATTTCCGAAAACTACATGCTGCAGGGCGGGCGGCCGATCCACATGCTGGACCGCATTCGCGAGCGCTATCCCGTCGTCATGCATGGCGTCTCCCTGTCGATTGCGTCCACCCAGCCGCTCGACACGGAATACCTCGCCGGCATCAAGTCGCTCGCTGAACGCGTCGAGCCGAAATGGATATCCGACCATCTTTGCTGGACTGGCGTTCACGGCATCAACCTGCACGACCTGATCCCGATCCCCTATACCGAGGAAGCGCTAAACCACGTGGTTTCGCGTATCGAACAGGTTCAGGATTTCCTTGGCCGGCGCATCGCGATCGAAAACGTCTCCTCCTATGTGGAATTCGAGGAATCGGAGATGGAGGAATGGGAATTCGTCGCCGAACTCGCCCGCCGCGCCGATTGCTGGCTGCTGCTCGATGTCAACAACGTCTTTGTCTCCGGCCAGAACCACGAATTCGACGATGCCGCCTTTGTCGATGCGATTCCCGCCGACCGCGTGGTCCAGTTTCACCTTGCCGGCCACAGCGAGGGCGACGACTGCCTGATCGACACCCATGACCAGCCGGTCTGTGATGAGGTGTTCGAACTCTATGGCAAGGCGCTTGAGCGTTTTGGCCCGGTCTCCACCATGATAGAGCGCGACGACAACATTCCGCCGCTGGCCGAATTGCTGGCGGAATTGAACCGCGCCCGGTCAATCGCCGAACGAGTGCTGCCGGCAGACAGCCTGCAGACGGCGGCCTAGATCATGGCAGGCCTTGCCGAACTTCAGGAGCGCCTGCAGGCCGATATCATGCAGCGGTCGGGCAGTACCCTGCCCGAAATCAGAACGCCGCCCGGCAGGGACAAGGCAAAACGGCTTGCCGTCTACCAGAGCGCCTACAAGCTTCGCCTGATCGAAATCCTCGGCCTTTCCCATGAAAAGCTGTGGGCCTATCTAGGCGATGAACAGTTCTACGAAATGGCCGACCGCTATTTCGACGCCTGCCCCTCCAGCCATCCCAATGCACGTTTCGTTTCCGCCCGGTTGCCGCAGTTCCTCGCCACCGACGGGCGCTATACCGGACAGCCGGTGCTGGCGGAAATTGCCGCGATCGAGGAAGCGCTCGAGGACGTCTTCGACGCCGCAGATGCGCCGCTGGCAACCATGGCGGATCTGGCTGCCTTGCCGGCCGAACGCATCGACGGCCTCACCCTTGTCTTCTCGCCGTCCCTCCGCCTGCTGGCGATGAAGACCAATGCGCTGGACATTTTCCAGGCGTTGAAGGACGAAACCGAGCCGCCGCAACCCGCAACAGACGGTGAAAGCCGCCCGCTTCTGGTCTGGCGCCAGGAATTGCGCAGCCACTACCGGCAGACGGGCGCGGAAGAGCACATGCTGCTCCGCGAGGGCATGGCCGGAAAGCCGTTTTCGGCACTCTGTGAAATGGCTTCGGTGATGGATGATCCCGACAGTGCCGCAGCCCGTGTCGCAGGGTACCTGACCGGCTGGATCAACGGCGAAATGGTGAGCGAGTTGCGGATCTGAGCCGCTACTCCGCCCCCATGATAAGAACCCAGAGATGGGTATAGCGCTCGTTTCGCCCCGACGTGTTGTAGGCATAGGCAAGGCCCGCCAGACGGTAGCGCGGCTTCAGCATGTTCTTGCGGTGGGCAGGCGAATCCATCCAGCCCTGGATGGCCTCGTCGATTGAGCCATAGCCGACACCGAGATTCTCTCCGGCCGAATTGTCGAACCCGACGGCAAAGATGCGTGTCCTGAAATCGGTTCCGGGGCCGATTTCGTGGCCGTAAAGGCCGCGGCGTCCCATCAGATCGGCATAATCCTGCGCTGCCTTCTGCAGCCTTGCATCCATCTGGAACTCGGGCAGCAGCCGGCGGCGGCGAATTTTGTTGAGCCGGTCAAAGCCATCCTCGATGTCGAACTGCAACGCCTGCTCGTCAATCTCGGATCTGAGCCTGCGCCCGGCATGGCTGGAAGAGCCTCTGGCGCAGCCCGACAGCAACGCTGCGCCCGAAAGCAGCATCAACGGGCCTGCGGCAATCACTTCGCGGCGGCGGGGATTTAGACCAATTCTACGCACAACACGGTTTCCCATGCCGCCAAGAATAGGCGCGCAGGGTTAAGAAACCTTTCCCGGAAAACCGTCGCCATCTGTCAGCACGATCGCAAACCGGCAAGAAACGGGTGGTGGAACGCAACACCTTGATCTAGGGCGTGGACTCATGAACAGGATCGGAATGCTGCCTGCCGCAAGAAGCTGCCGCAAGCACGTTGATTGCTGGGAAAAGCACAGATGGCCGACTTCAAGGCAGGCGAAACCACCAATCCCTCAGCCCCGGCAATGGACCTTGCCACCTGGGGCCTGCTGTTGCTGCTTGCCCTGATCTGGGGAGGTTCCTTCCTGTTCGGCCGCATCGCCGTGCAGGAAGTGCCGCCACTTGCCGTGGTGTTCTTCAGGGTGGCGCTGGCAGCCATTGCCATCTGGGTATGGCTCCTGCTGCGCAGCGGTCTGCCGAAGATCACGCCCTGGTTCGCCGGCGCGGTCGCCGGCATGGCGCTCTTCAACAACATCATCCCGTTTTCGCTGATCTTCTATGGCCAGCAGGAAATCGGCTCGGGCCTCGCCTCCATCGTCAACGCCATGACACCGATCTGGACTGTGCTGATTGCCAATGCACTGACATCCGACGAGCGGCTGAGCGGACGCAAGCTGATCGGCATACTGGCGGGGTTCGCCGGTGTCGCGGTGCTGATGGGCGGCGACGCGCTGGCTGGCTTGAAGGCATCCGCCTGGGCGCAGGCTGCCGTCCTGCTGGCAACCGTCAGCTATGGCTATGCCGGCGTCTACGGCAAGCGCTTCAAGGGCATCGATCCCATCCTGGTCGCCGCCGGGCAACTGGCGGCCTCCACCGTGATGATGGCCGCCTACATGCTGGCGAGCGGCACGCTGACAGACTTCGCCCTGCCCTCGCCAACCGTGATCTGGTCGCTGGTCGGCCTTGCCCTGCCCTGCACGGCATTCGCCTATGTGCTGTTCTTCACCATCCTGTCGCGTGCCGGCGCCACCAATGTTTCGCTCGTCACCTTTCTGGTGCCGGTCAGCGGCGTGCTGCTGGGCATCGCCTTTCTCGGCGAAAGCCTGTCGCCATGGCACATCGGCGGCATGGCGCTGATCGGCCTCGGTCTTCTTATCCTCGATGGCAGGCTGTTTTCCGCAAGGCGGACTTGAAATCAGGCAGCGGCCTCGCGGCCATTCTCCGGCTGCAACTCGTGAATGCCGAGCAGGCGGCAGACCGCAACCGGCAATTCCGCCCGGTTCATCGTGTAGAAGTGGAAATCGCTGACACCCCGGTGCGTCAGGTCGGCGACCTGCCCTGCGGCAACGGCAGCGGCAACCAGTTCACGCGTATGCGGATCGTTGTCGAGACCCTCGAAACGCTCCGCCAGCCAGTGGGGAATGCTGGCGCCGCATTTTTCCGCAAAACCGGCCACCTTGCCGAAGTGATGGATCGGCAGAATGCCCGGCACCACGGGAATATAGATACCCGCCTTGCGCACCCGCTCCAGGAATGCCTCGTAGATATCGTTGTCGAAGAAGAACTGGGTGATTGCCCGCGTCGCGCCATTGTCGACCTTGCGCTTCAACAGGTCGATGTCGAGCTGGAAGTCCGGGCTTTCGGGATGTTTCTCGGGATAGGCGGAAACGGTGATGTCGAAATCGCTGAATGCCTTCAGCCCCGCCACCAGTTCCGCGGCATTGGCATAGCCGTCTTCGCGCGGGCGATACCGCTCGCCGACACCCGTGGAAGGATCGCCGCGCAGCGCCACGAAACGCCTCACACCTGCCTGGTGGAGATCGCGCACCACCGCATCGACCTCGTCCTTGCTCGCATCGATACAGGTAAGATGCGCAGCGACATTAAGATCGGTCTCGTTGACCAGTCGCTTGACGGTATCGATGGTACGCTTGCGCGTCGAACCACCGGCGCCATAGGTCACCGAAACGAAATGCGGCGATAGCAGTTTGAGGCGCTCCACCGCTGCCCACAGCCGCTCATTGGCTTCGTCGGAAACCGGCGGGAAGAATTCGAAGGAAACGTTGATCTGCCGGCTCGAAGAAGCCGAGTGGGAATACTCAAAAAGCGTCACCTTGCCTACTCCGTCAACCGCAATGCTTCTACTTCTGGCCGTCATCCTGCGGGACGGGCTTTCTTGGGTCTGCCGCCAGCCACAGGGTTACCACCAGGGATTTGTCCTTGTGCGCCGTGTTGGGCGAAAGGCGCAGGCTTTGCATCACTTCCAGCCCGGCAGCTTCAAGCCAGGTATTCATCTGTTCGACGGCGAAGCCGAGACGGATGTGAGCATGCTTTTCACGCAGGAACTCGAGATCGTGCGGGGCAAAATCGACGATGAGCAGCCGCCCGCCGGGCTTCAGCGCCCTTGCTGCGCTGCGGATGGCAATCGCCGGATTTTCCAGATAGTGCAGCACCTGATGGACGGTGACGAGGTCGTAGCCCTCTTCTGCCACCGCCAGATTGACAATGTCCCCCTGACGCACCTGAACACGCGAAAGCCCCGACTGATCGAGATTGGCCCGCGCGATCGCCAGCATCTCCCGGCTCGCATCGATGCCGATACCGCGCTGGTAGAACCCGCTCAGCAATTGCAGCATCCTGCCGGTGCCGGTGCCCAGATCGAGCAGCGCGTCGAACGGCTTGTCGCCAAGCAGTTTGAGGATCTCCGCCTCGACCCGTTCCTCATCCACATGCAGTGAGCGGATTTCGTCCCACTCGGCCGCATTGGCGGCAAAATAACGGTCGGCCTGGGCTGCCCGCCGGGCACGGACATTTTCAAGCTGCCCCAGATCGCGCACCAGTTGCGGGTCGTTTTCGCTCAGATGAGCCAGCAGGGACTGCACGAACTGCGCCTGCGCACCCTCTTCGCGCGCCCGGAAATAGGCCCACGCCCCTTCCTGATAGCGTTCGACGAGTCCTGCCTCGCTCAGCAGTTTCAGATGGCGCGAGATGCGGGGTTGGGACTGGCCCAGAATGTCGATAAGATCGGAGACGGTGAGATCGCCCTGCGCCAGCAAGGCAAGCAGCCGTAGCCGCGTGTGCTCGCCCGCCGCCTTCAACAGGCTGACGGTATGGTCAAGCGGCAACTGCGTTTTGCGAAGCATAAGCCCGTCCTGGCAACAAAAAGATATAAAGATATCTTTATATTATTTTCGAACTTTGACAAGGCACGCAATGCCGTTTTGCCGGAAAAACCTGCAACTGTTTGAGGTACCGGGATTTTTTGGCCCAGGAGGCTGCAGGGCATCATGAGTCTGCCCGGTACCGCAAAACGCAGAAAGCAGTTGAACGAGGCGATTCGCACCCTTCTGCCGCGCGCTAGCCTTGAAAGCCACCGGCAGGTTCTGGCAGTCGCCGAGCAGGGCCACTTGCGCCATCTGCCCGCAGCCATTGCCGCCTGGCAGGCGGCAACCACCGTCGCCCGGCATGAATACACAGACTACGACCGGCTGCTGGTGGAAGGGTATGACCGCGACTCGGCCCGTCATTTCGTGCGTGAGGAAATCAACGCGCAACTGGCTGAGTGGGGCTGCCTGCGCCGCATCGGCGAAACGGAATAACTCAGGTGGGATAAATCCACTGCTCCCAGAGCCGGGCGGTAACGGCTTCACCCGGCTTGACCACCCCTTCGCGCTCGACCCATGCGACAAGGCCGCGCTTCATGTGGGCGGCATCCTTGAAGGCAAGCGCCATGTCGGAGCGGGTGTAGTCGCCGTCTGGACCCGGTTCGGCGCCCACTGCCTCGGCGATCTTGCTGCCGGCCAGCCGGCAGGGTGCATTGTAACCGTCGATGCGCAGCGTCACCCCGCCTTCAAAGAACAGCAGGGTGCGCGGCGGCAGGTAGCTCATCCGGGGAATGCCTTCGAGCACCAGATTGGCGCCGATCCAGCCCGGTTCGAGGGTTTCGATGCCCATGCCTTCCGCGATTTCGGCAAGCTCCTCTTGTGACAGGATCGATATCTGGCGTTCGTTGCGCATCACCGTGCCTCGTTCATACCAGGGTTCGCGGCTGCCCGACTGACGGCTGATGCCGGCATGAAAATCGCCCTCGATCCCCTCGAAAGTAAGCGGCAGGGAAGAAGCCTCCGTTGAAACGAAATCGTCCCCTGCAGCGCGCAATACCTTGCTGACCGTGGCCTTGAGCTTCCTCGGCGGGTGGGTTTCAATCATGAGTGCTCCTGCCGGATTTACATTCGGGATTCGTCCTGCGGCGCACCATTCGCCAATCCGCCTCGCGGCACAAGCCCCCTTCGCTGCGACATTGATCAAAGTTCCTGACAGCAGCTTTCAGTGCTAACGTGGCACCGAAAACGGAGGAGATCATGGCTGCAAAATCCAGAGAAAAACCCATCGTCGCACTGAAAATGCCGAAGGCCGAAGTGCCGCTTACCGAGCGCCAGGAGAAGTATCTGGCAATTGCGAAGGAAAAGCTCGGCTTCGTGCCCAACGTGTTGCAGGCCTATGCCTGGCATTCGGTCAAGTTCGCCGCCTTCACCGAAATGTACAACGATCTGATGCTGGGCGATTCCGGCCTTAGCAAGCTCGAACGCGAGATGATCGCGGTGACGGTTTCCTCCGCCAACCATTGCTATTATTGCCTGACGGCCCATGGCGCCACCGTTCGCCAGCTTTCCGGCGACCCCAGGCTCGGCGAACAGCTCGTCATGAACTACCGCACTGCCGATCTGACGAAGAAGCAGCGCGCCATGCTCGACTTCGCCTGGGCCCTGACGAAACATCCCGAGTCGATCGACGAGGAACACCGCGCCGCCCTGCGCAAGGCCGGCTGGAAGGACCGCGAGATCTGGGACATCGCCGCCGTCGCAGCCTTCTTCAACATGTCGAACCGCATCTCCGCGGCAACCGACAAGCAGCCCAACGACGAATACCACTCCATGGCGCGGTAGCGGGTCCACCGGCAAGCACTAAGCCACCTCCGGTTCAGTTGATCGAGTTCAGGATCTCCTGCCAGTTCTGCCGCCCGCCCAGAATACGCACAACTATGATTTTGTTCTCCGCCATGAGGTAGACAACCAAATGGCTTTTATGGGTATGAATGCGCACTGGCGGATCGATTTCGCTGTATTCCCGCCCCATGTCCGGCATGGCGGCGAGCATTTCGAACACCCCGGTCAGTTCGTCGATATAGGTGTCGGCCTGATCGATCGACCAGGTCTCAGCGGTATAGCGCCAGATATCATCAAGATCGTCGAGTGCCCGAGGTGTCAGCCGGTACCCGGTCGGACTACTTGACGACATGCCGTTCGCGCATGCGCAGCTTGAAAGCCCGCACGTCGAAGGATTGCGGCTCACCGCTGTTAACGCCTTCGGTAACCGCCGCCTGCAGCGCAGCAATCGCCTGCTGTCTTTCCTGATCCCTGCGGATCAGATCACGCATATAATCGCTGGCATTGGCGTGCCGGCCTTGCCGGGCCTGTTCCTCGACCCACGTCTTCATCGGGTCAGGCAGAGAGATGTTCATGGTTGCCATGGCTAATCTCTTTTCGAATGCATAATAATCAGGATAGCAGAATATAGCAACAATTATGGCAATCTTTGCCATAGATGGCCAGCCCAACGATGAATACCACTCCATGGCACGATAGAGGGCGGCGACAAAAAAGGCGGCCCAAAGAGCCGCCCTCGGCAATTCCGGCAATTCCGGTTGACTGAAATGCCGCCTCACGCCACCTGACGGGCCAGCGCGCATTGCGACCACAGATCGTTGAGGCCGCGGATCAGGTGATCGATGTCCTCATCGGTATGCAGCGGGCCGGGCGTGATCCTGAGCCGCTCGGTCTTCACCGGCACGGTCGGATAGTTGATCGGCTGGACATAGATGCCGTAGCGCTCCAGCAGGATGTCGGAAATCCATTTGCACTTCTTGGCATCGCCCACCATCACCGGAATGATGTGGCTTTCGTTCGGCATGTAGGGAATGCCCATGCGCTCGAGCCCGGCACGTACCTTGGCAACGTTGCGGCGCTGGCCCTCGCGCTCCGCATTGCTCTGCTTCAGGTGGCGGATCGAGGCAAGCGCACCGGCAGCAAGCGCCGGCGGCAGCGCAGTCGTGAAGATGAAGCCCGATGCGAAGGAACGGATGAAATCGCACACCTGGGCCGATCCGGTGATGTAGCCGCCCATCACGCCGAAGGCCTTGCCGAGCGTACCCTCGATGATGTCGACCTGGTCCATCAGGCCGCGCTGTTCGGCAACGCCGCCGCCGCGCGGGCCGTACATGCCGACGGCATGAACCTCGTCGAGATAGGTCAGCGCGCCATGTTTCTTCGCAACGGTGCAGATTTCCTCGATCGGCGCAATGTCGCCATCCATCGAATAGACGGATTCGAAGGCGACGATGATCGGCCGGCCCGGCTCGACCTTCGACAGGCGTTCGTCGAGGTCCTTCCAGTCATTGTGCTTGAAGATGTGCTTTTCGGCGCGCGAATGGCGGATGCCCTCGATCATCGAGGCATGGTTCTTTTCATCCGAAAAGACGACGCAATTGGGCAGCTTGGCGGCAAGCGTTCCGAGCGAGGCCCAGTTGGAGACATAGCCGGAGGTAAACAGCAGCGCGGCTTCCTTGCCGTGCAGGTCGGCCAGTTCCTTCTCCAGCAGCACATGGGTGTGGTTGGTGCCGGAAATGTTGCGCGTTCCGCCCGCCCCTGTGCCGCAGGTATCGATGGCCTGCTTCATCGCTTCCATCACCAGCGGGCTCTGGCCCATGCCGAGATAGTCATTGGAGCACCATACGGTCACTTCCTGGACGTCATCGCCGACATGGCGGTAAGCCTTGGGGAAGTGCCCGGCGCGGCGTTCCAGATCGGCAAAAACCCGGTAACGGCCGTCCGAGTGAAGCTCGTCGAGCTTCTCTGCGAAAAACGCTTCAAAATCCATCTGCCTGCCCTGCTCCCGTCAATACATTCGTCTTTTTATATATGTCCTAGCCCAAAACGCCGGCTTTTTGAACCCCTGTCGCCGAATCCGGACAGTTACACACCTTTCAGGTCACCGGACCGTGGCATCCTCCTGCCCCGGCCCGGCAGGTTGTTTCCTCCCCGGCCTTTACCCGGCCGCTTACTCTGCAGGCGAGAACTGCTTGAGATAGGCGATGACGTTGGCGACGTCCTCATCCTTTTTCAGGCCGGCAAACGACATTTTGTTGCCTTTGACATAGCCTTTCGGGTCCTTGAGGTATTCGCCGATGGTTTCCTCGCTCCACACAAGGCCGCCTTCGCCTGCCTCGATCATCGATTTGGAGTATTTGAAGCCCTCCGTCGTGCCGGCGGTACGGCCGATGACGTTGTGAAGGCTCGGGCCGACCTTTTTGTCGTCGCTGTCCACGACATGGCATGCGGCGCATTTCTTGAACACTTTTTCGCCTGCTGCGGCATCGCCCTCTGCCTGGGCTGCGGTAACGCCGGTTGCCACGATCAGCGCGGCCACTGCGGATGTAAGGGAAAGCTTCATCTTGCACTCCAAGATAACGTAATTGAACACAATGCGTTTGCCGGCGGCTGCTAAACCATGTTCTGGCCCGAATTGCGCCTATGCATTATGACGCATCAAAGACTGTAACCTTGATATGGGTCAAATGCCGATTACAAGCCGTATTTTCCTGTTCCGATCCGTTTTGCCGGCAATCCTGTTGCTGGCGCAGGCCGTTTTGGCCTCGCCCGCGCCGGCAGCCTCCGATATCCCCGTTCCGTCAAAAAGGCCGGCTGTGGAAAACGGCGCCGAAAGCAAACCCGAACCTGCATCGACCGATCCGGCTGCAACGGACAAGGAAGTTGCCGCCGATATGCCCCCAATCGATGAAAGCATCCTGCAGGAATGCGAACAGCATATGCGGGCTCTCGGCATCCATTTTACGCGTCAGCAGCCGGTACGGGGCGAAAACGGCTGCGGCATCGCCGCGCCTTATGAAATCACCACCGTTGCCGACACCGTTGCCATAAGCCCGCCGGCGGTCATTGCCTGTGAAACCGCGATCGCGCTCGCCGGCTGGGTAAAGGCTGCCGCCCTGCCCTATGCACGCCAGCTTCCGGGCGAGCCGTCGCTTTCCGGCCTGCAAAACGCTTCCGGCTATGTCTGCCGCGGACGCAACAACAATCCCGAGGCGAAGCTGTCCGAACATGCGCTTGGAAGGGCAATCGACATTTCTGCCTTTCTGTTCGAGGACGGCAGCAGGATCGCCATAGAGCCGCGCCAGAGAACGGGAAAGCCGCAGGAAGCCTATCAGAAGGCGGCACGCTTTGCCGCCTGCCTGCACTTTACCACCGTGCTTGGCCCCTATAGCGACGCAAACCACAATGATCACCTGCATCTCGACATAGCCGAGCGGCGCGGTGGCTACCGGCTGTGCGATTTTCCCGATCTGCCTGACGCCGGCGGGAAAAAGACCGAATGAGGCGGAAACCGCAATGACCAAAGCCATCATTGCCCGGCCATTGACCCGGGAGGTATTCGCCCCCTTCGGCGAAGTCCTCGAAAAGGCGGGTAGCGAAACCCGGCTGATCAACAACGGCATGTGCACACGCCATCACGATCTCGCCCCGGTTGAAATCATCGGCGAAGGCGGCAGGCCATCGATCAACATCTTTGCCGGCAAGCCCTACGCCATGCCGCTGATGCTTGAAATGGTCGAGCGCCACCCGCTCGGCAGTCAGGCTTTCATTCCGATGCATGACCGGCCTTTTCTGGTCGTTGTCTGCCCCGATGAGGAAGGCAGGCCGGGAACCCCGTCAGCCTTCATCACCAAGCCGGGCCAGGGCGTCAGCTTCCCGCCCGGCCAATGGCATGGCGTGCTTACCCCGCTTGATGAACCGGGAGATTTCGTCGTCGTCGACCGCGCCGGCGACGGCAACAATCTCGAAGAGCATTACTTCGACGAACCCTGGCGCATCGAACTGCCGTAATTGGGCAAACCCTATGCGTCTTCCTCTTCGGGCCTATGCGTCTTCCTCTTCGGGAATGGCGAGGTTCAGCACCACCGCGATGATGGCTGCCGGCAGCAGACCGGAGGTCAGCAGTATCTGCAGCGTCTTCGGCATGTGCTGCAGGGCTTCCGGCACCAGTTGCAGGCCGAAGCCGACCGAAAGCGCCGTTGCGAAGATCACCATGTTGCGGCGGTTCCAGTTGACCTCCGACAGCATGTTGAGACCGGCGGCAGCCACCATGCCGAACATCACGATCACCCCGCCACCGAGCACATTGATCGGTACGGTGGAAACGATCGCGCCAACCTTCGGGATCAATCCGCAGACGATCAGGAAGATAGCGCCGATCGTCACCACGTGACGACTCATCACGCCGGTCATCGAGATCAGGCCGACATTCTGCGAAAACGACGTATTGGGCAGACCGCCGAAGATACCGGCAATGGCCGTGCCCAGACCATCGGCGAAGGTCGCTCCCTGAATTTCACGGTCGGTCGCCTCGCGCCCCGCCCCGCCCTTGGTGATGCCGGATGTGTCGCCCACGGTCTCGATGGCCGAAACGACCGCCATCAGGCACATGCCGATGATGATCGCCCAGTTGATCTCGAAGCCCCATTTGAACGGCATGGGCACCTCGAACAGGCCCGCGCGCCCGACATTGGTGAAATTCACCTGGCCCATCATCAGGGCAACGATGTAACCCGCGATCAGGCCGACCAGCACCGCTGCCACCGAAATCAGGCCGCGGGTGAAGAACTTCAGGCCAAGCGTCACGAGAATGACGACCAGCGCCGGTATCCACATCGCCAGCGAGCCGAATTCCGGCTTGCCCATCAGCGGCACGCCGCCTGCGGCATACTGGATGCCGACCTTGATCAGCGCCAGCCCGATCATCAGCACGATGAGGCCCGTCACCAGCGGCGGCAGCGCGAAGCGGATGCGCCCGATCACGAAACCGAGGCAGAAGTGAAACAGCCCGCCGATCAGGACACCCGTCATCAATCCACCCAGGCCTGCCGCGCCGAGACCCGCAACCGCCGGTATCATGATTGGCAGAAAGGCAAAGGACGTGCCCTGCACGATCGGCAGCCGTGCGCCCACCGGACCGAAACCGATCGTCTGGAAAAGGGTGGCAATGCCGGCAAACAGCATCGACATCTGGATCATGTAGATAAGGTTGGGAAATTCCGGCGAGTTCGAGCCGAAGCCGAAGCCGGCGGCACCCGCCACGATGATAGCCGGCGTCACGTTGCTGGCAAACATCGCCAGCACATGTTGGATGCCGAGCGGCACCGCCTTGCCGAGCGGCGGCGTGTAATCGGGATCGCGAAGTTGTTGGGCCGTGCCGAGTGCAGTCGAGTTCATTGCCATTGGTTGTTCCCCTTCGTTAGAACCTAATGGTCAGGTTTCCCTGCAACTGCCCGGCAGCAGGTTTTTCAGATTGCCAGCGGCATGTGCCGGTTGGCATCCTTGTAGAGAAGATAGCGGAATTTTCCCGGTCCGCCAGCATAACACGCCTGCGGGCAGAACGCCCGCAACCACATGAAATCGCCCGCCTCAACCTCGACCCAGTCCTCGTTGAGCCTGTAGACGGCCTTTCCCTCCAGCACGTAAAGCCCGTGCTCCATCACGTGGGTCTCGCAAAACGGGATCACTGCCCCCGGCTCGAAGGTGACAATGTTGACATGCATGTCATGGCGCATGTCGGCCGGATCGACGAAACGGCTGGTCAGCCATCTGCCGCCGCTGTCCGGCATCGCGTCGGGCGTAACGTCCTGATCGCTGGTAACAACCGGCTCGGGAAGATCGATCCCCTCGACAGCCGCATAGCGTTTGCGAATCCAGTGAAAGGTAGCCGGGTTGTTCGACACATTCTTTAACGACCACAGGCAGCCCGGCGGCAGATAGGCATAGCCGCCGGGCGTGAGGTCATGGGCCTTGCCGGCAATCGTAAGCCGGATTTCACCGCCGGTGACGAACAGCACGCCTTCGCCGTCTTTCTCTGGTTCGGGCTTCTCGCTGCCACCGCCCGGCGCCACCTCGACGATCATCTGGGCGAAGGTTTCCGCGAAGCCCGACAGCGGCCGGGCAAGCACCCAGGCGCGCGTCCCTTCCCAGTGCGGCAGGCGCGATGTCACGATATCGCGCATCACGCCATGGGGGATCACCGCATAGGCCTCCTTGAAGACTGCCCGGCCGCTCAGCAATTGGGTCTGGGTCGGCAGTCCACCGGGCGGCATTGCATAGGTCGGCTTGCTCATGGCAGCAAATCCTTCAGGCGCAGCAGGGCAATCTTCTCGACCTGCCTGCAGGCGGTATCGAATTCAGTCTCGCGGTCGTTGTTGATGCGCTGTTTGAACTGGTTGAGAATGGCGTCCCTGGTCAGCCCTTTCACCGCAATGATGAAGGGAAAACCGAATTTCTCCACATAGGCGGCATTCAACCCGGTAAAAGCCTGGCGCTCGTCATCGGTCAGTTGGTCGAGCCCGGCGGAGGCCTGCTCGCTGGCCGACTCCGACGTAAGCCGCTTGGCAGCGGCAAGCTTGCCCGCAAGATCCGGATGCGCCTTCAGGACATCAAGGCGCTCCTGTGGCGAGGCAGATCGGAACCGGGCCGCAAGGGCTGCGTGAAGGCCGCTGGCGCAGTCATTGGCCGGCCCCAACTCACCTTCGAACGCTCGCTCTGCGATCCAGGGCGAATGCTCGAACACGCCGCCGAAAGCCGACACGAACTCCTCTGCCGTCATCGCGCTCGGAACCATCGCCGGATGGTTCGGTAGATGCCGCACCTGCCAGTGTTGGGCGATCTCGATGCGGCGGGCAAACCAGACCTTGTCGTGGCTTTGAACATAATCGACGAAGCGCTTGAGCGCGGCGAACCGGCCAGGCCTCCCGGCAAGGCGGCAGTGCAGGCCGATATTCATCATCTTCGGCTGGCCCGCCTGCCCTTCCGCATAGAGCACGTCGAACGTATCCTTCAGATAGGTGTAGAAGGCGTCGCCATCGCTGAACCCGGCCTGGATAGCAAAGCGCATGTCGTTGACGTCCAGTGTATAGGGAATGATCAGCTGGTCACGCCCGGCATGCCGGCGCCAATAGGGAAGATCGTCTGCATAGGAATCGGAAACATAGTCGAACAGGCCGGCTTCGGTGACGAGATCGACCGTGTTGACCGAGCATCGTCCGGTATACCAGCCGCGCGGTTTTTCCCCGGTTACCTGTTCGTGGATCGCAACTGCCTCATGAATATCGGCGAGTTCCGCCTCCCGCGAATAGTCCCTGTAGTCGATCCATTTGAGTCCGTGGGAAGCTATCTCCCATCCTGCTTCCTGCATCGCTGCCACCTGCACCGGAGAGCGCTGCAAGGCGGTCGCCACCCCGTAAACGGTGACGGGAATGCCCGTATCGCTGAACAGCCGGTGAAGCCGCCAGAATCCCGCCCGCGCGCCGTATTCATAGATCGATTCCATGTTCCAGTGGCGCATGCCCGGCCAGGGCTGGGCATTGGTGATCTCGGAAAGAAAGGCCTCGGACGCGACATCGCCATGCAGAACGCAGTTTTCGCCGCCCTCCTCGTAATTGACGACGAACTGCACGGCGATTGCCGCGCCGCCCGGCCAGGCGGCGTCGGGCGGCGTTGCGCCATAACCCAGCATGTCTCGCAGATAGCGGTTCAAATCGGCAAACTCCTGACGGCACGCTGTCGGCCGCCTGACGGCTCGGACCACCCGTTTGTAATCCCTTTCCATTACATCATTTTCAAAAAAACGCTAAAGCTGGTTCTCGCAAGGCCGGCGCTTGACTTGCGCCGCCCACGGGCGAATTGAGGCAGGCAAAGGGAAAGACCGATGACGGAAAAAAACGGCTATCTGACCACCCATGTTCTGGACACCGCGCGCGGCTGCCCCGCCGAAGGCATCGAAATCACCCTGTACCGGCTGTCCGGCGGGTCGCGCGAAAAGATCGCCAGCCTGACCACGAATGACGATGGCAGGACCGACACCCCCATCCTGCCGAAGGAAACCTTCGCGCCGGGACAGTATGAACTGGTTTTCGCCGCAGGCGCCTATCTGCGCGAACATCGGATGGTGTCGTCCGGTGGCGGACCGCTGTTCCTCGACGATATCCCGATCCGCTTCGGCATCGACGATGCCGATGCCCATTACCATGTGCCGCTGCTGCTCTCGCCCTTCGGCTATTCGACCTACCGGGGAAGCTGAGCCGAAAGCCTATTGCCCCAGCGCCTGCTTGCAGCCGGCCACCATATAGTCGATGAAAAGCCGCACCTTCATGTCCTGCAGCCGCTTGTGCGGATAGATGCAGGAAAACGGCAGATCGGTTGGCGGCGTTGCTTCGGCCACCGACACCAGTTCGCCGGACACCAGATAGGGCGCAACCTCGAAGCGCGGCTTGTTGATGATGCCGCAGCCCGCCAGCGCCCAGGCCGTCAGCACATCGCCATCGTCGGATTCAAGCGGCGCATCGAAGGAAAATTTCCGTATCCCCTCGCTCGTGCGCAGGTTCCAGGCATATTCGCTGGCGCCGGGAAAGCGCAGCATCAGGCATTTGTGCCCCTGTGCAGCCAAATCCTCGCCGCTTTCGGGAATGCCGTGGGCCTCGAGATAGGCCGGAGATGCGCACAGCACCCGCTCGAAATCGTAGATCGGCTTGATGCGCATTTCCGAATCGCCCAGCGGTCCCAGCACGAAGGCGGCATCCAGCCCTTCAGCCGCCACATCTACCTTGCGGTCTGAAAGCCGCAGCCGGACATTAAGTTCCGGATAGGCCTCCTTGAAAGCCGGCACCAGCGGCGCGATCAGCCGCTTCCCCATGCCGAGCGGCGCCGATACGAAGATGGTCCCTTTCGGGTTGGCGGTAATTTCCGCAATACTGCTTTCGACCTCGTCGATCGTGTCGAGGATCTTGATCGCCCCCTTGTAGAACAGCCGCCCCTGCTCGGTCGGCGTCACCATTCGCGTCGTGCGGTTGAACAGGCGAATGCCCAGGTGCTTTTCCAGTTCCGCAATCCGGCTGCTGGCAACTGCAGCAGAGACTCTGAGATCGCGTCCGGCGGCCGACATGCTGCCGAGATCGTATACCCGCACAAAGGTCTTGAGATTTCTCACATAAGCCATGACAATTTGACGATTATTGCGATTTTTTTGAAAGTCTTTGGACCTGCCGGTGGTTCTGTCAAGACGCAAAAGCTGGCATTTTCCCCTGAGCGGCACTGAAGCCGCTACGCTGCACGGGGAGGCACCATGTACGAATATGCGGTTGCTTGGGAATGGATGGCCTTTGCAGTGCGCTGGCTTCACGTCATCACGGCCATTGCCTGGATCGGCTCCTCCTTCTATTTCATCGCGCTCGACCTCGGGCTTCGCCAGCGCGAGGGTTTGCCGCAAGGCGCCCATGGCGAGGAATGGCAGGTCCATGGCGGCGGCTTCTACCACATCCAGAAATATCTGGTTGCCCCGGCAGAAATGCCGGAGCATCTGACCTGGTTCAAATGGGAGAGCTATTCGACCTGGCTTTCGGGCGCAGCCATGCTGGCTATCGTCTATTGGGCGGGCGCCGAACTCTATCTGATCGATCCGGCCAAGGCCGATCTCAGCCAGTGGCAGGCGATTGCCATTTCCGCCGCCTCGCTCACCATCGGCTGGATCGTCTACGACCTGCTTTGCAAATCGGGCCTTGGTGAAAAGCCCACCCTGCTGATGGTGCTGCTGTTCATCCTGCTGGTTATCATGGGCTGGAGTTACAATCAGGTCTTCACCGGCCGGGCCATGATGCTGCATCTGGGGGCGTTCACCGCTACCATCATGTCGGCCAATGTCTTCTTCATCATCATGCCCAACCAGCGCATCGTGGTTGCCGACCTCAAGGCCGGCCGCAAGCCAGATCCCAAATACGGCAAGATCGCCAAGCTCAGATCGACCCACAACAACTATCTGACCCTGCCGGTCATCTTCCTGATGTTGTCGAACCATTACCCGCTGGCCTTTGCGACGCAGTACAACTGGGTGATCGCCGCCCTGGTCTTCCTGATGGGAGTTACCATCCGCCACTATTTCAACACCCGGCACGCCCGCGCCGGCGATCCGACCTGGACCTGGCTGGCAACCGCCCTGCTGTTTCTGGCTATCATCTGGCTTTCAAGTCTCGCACCCGACAACCGGGAAATCGGTTCGCAGCAAGGCAAGGCACCCGCCAACCATTTCGCCGCTGCCGAAACCTTTCCCGAAGTGGTCGAACTGGTGCAGGGCCGCTGCTCCATGTGCCACGCCGAGATACCGGGCTGGGACGGCCTGATTCTGCCACCCAAGGGTGTTCTGCTGGAAGATGAGGGCCAGATCGCCCAAAGGGCGCGCCAGATCTACCTGCAGGCGGGCCGCAGCACGGCCATGCCGCCGCCAGGGGCTGCCCAGTACGGCGTGACCCTGAGTGCAGAGGAGCGAAAGCTGCTGGTAAACTGGTATCAAAGTGCGCTAAGCGGTTCCTGACGGGAAGCTTGCAACGGGAGGGAGCATTGAACCGGGACAAGGCCGCGCAATCGATCATTCGTCAGGCCGCACTGGACTACCACGAGTTTCCCCAGCCGGGAAAACTGGAAATCCGACCCACCAAACCGATGGCAAGCCCACGCGACCTGGCGCGTGCCTATTCCCCCGGCGTGGCGGAGGCCTGTCTTGCAATCCGCGACAATCCGCTCGATGCAGCCCGCTTTACCAGCAGGGCCAATCTGGTTGCCGTCGTCTCCAACGGAACCGCTGCACTCGGCCTCGGCAATATCGGCGCGCTTGCCTCCAAGCCGATCATGGAGGGCAAGGCGGTCCTGTTCAAGAAATTCGCCAACATCGACTGTTTCGATCTCGAAATCGACGAGACGGACCCTGAAAAGCTGGCAGAACACGTCATCGCCCTGGAACCGACCTTCGGCGCCATCAACCTTGAAGATATCAAGGCGCCCGACTGTTTCATCGTCGAGAAGATCTGCCGCGAGCGCATGGGCATTCCCGTTTTCCACGACGACCAGCATGGCACGGCCATCGTCGTCGCCGCTGCCGCCGTTAATGCGATGCGGCTGACGGGCCGCAAGTTTGAGGACATCACCATCGTTTCGACCGGCGGCGGCGCTGCAGGCATCGCCTGCCTCAACATGCTGCTCAAGATGGGCGTCAGGCGCGAAAATGTCTGGCTTCACGACATTCACGGCCTCGTCCATGAAGGCCGCAAGGAGGACATGAATCCGCAAAAGGCAGCCTTTGCCCAACCCGGCAAGAACCGAGAGCTTTCAGACACGATCAAGGGCGCCGACATGTTCCTCGGCCTGTCGGGTCCGGGCGTGCTGAAGGCCGAACAGGTCGAGACCATGGCCGGCAAGCCCATCGTCTTCGCGCTCGCCAATCCGGTGCCGGAGATCATGCCGGAGGAAGTTCACGAGGTCTCGCCCGAGGCCATCGTCGCAACCGGCCGTTCGGACTATCCCAACCAGGTCAACAATGTCCTGTGCTTCCCCTTCATCTTCCGCGGCGCGCTTGATGTCGGCGCAACCGAGATCAACGACGCGATGAAGATTGCCTGTGTCGAGGGCATCGCCCAGCTCGCCCGCATGACGAGCACGGCGGAGACTGCCGCCGTCTATGGCGACGAGGAACTGAAATTCGGCCCCGAATACCTCATTCCCAAACCCTTCGATGCCCGCCTGCAGCACGTGGTAGCCTCCTCCGTTGCCCGCGCGGCGATGGAGACCGGCGTCGCCACCCGGCCGATCGCCGACATGGACGCCTATGAGGAGAGCCTGAAGGCAGCCGTCTTCCGCTCATCCATGATCATGCGTCCGGTATTCGAGGCGGCCGCGACCGCCAACCGCCGCATCGTCTTTGCCGAGGGCGAGGACGAACGCGTCATCCGTGCCGCCTTCGCCATGCTGGAAGACATGACGGACATGCCGGTCCTGATCGGCCGGCCCGAAGTGATCGAACGCAGAAGCGACGGCATCGGCCTGCCGAAAAGCTTCCTGTCGCGGCTTGAGATCGTCAATCCGGAAGCCGACACGCGCTATCGCGAATACTGGGAGACCTATCACTCGGTGATGGAGCGGCGCGGCGTCACTCCCGATATCGCCAAGGCCGTAATGCGCACCAACACCACGGCAATCGGCGCCGTCATGGTTCATCGTGGTGAGGCCGAAAGCCTGATCTGCGGCACGTTCGGCCAGTATTCCTGGCACCTCAGCTATGTCCGCCAGATGCTTGAGACCGAAGACCTGCAGCCCCATGGCGCCCTGTCGCTGATGATCCAGAACTCCGGCCCGCTGTTCATCGCCGACACCCAGGTCTTTCCGGAGGCGTCGGCTGCCGAAATCGCCGAAATTGTCCGCGCCTCGGCGCGTCATGTGCGCCGTTTCGGCATCGAACCAAAAATCGCGCTCTGCTCCAATTCCCAGTTCGGCAATCTCGACAGCGCCTCGGCGCGCCGCATGCGAGAGGCAATCGTCATCCTCAACCGTTCCGACTGCAACTTCATCTATGAAGGCGAAATGCAGCTCGATGCCGCGCTCGATCCCGAATTGCGCCAGCGCATCTTTCCCAATGCACGTTTCGAGGGCAAGGCGAACGTTCTGGTGTTCGCCAACTCCGAAGTTGCCAGCGCTGTGCGCAATGCGGTGAAGACGGTGGCAGACGGTCTCGAAGTCGGCCCGATCCTGATGGGCATGGGCAACCGTGCCCACATCGTCACGCCCTCGATCACCGCGCGTGGCCTGATCAACATCGCCGCCCTTGCCGGCACGCCGGTACAGCACTATGCCTGATGAAGATCGGGGCCTGACGAAAATAGGGGCCTGACGGATCTGACGAAAATAGGGGCCTGACGAAAACCGGAACAGTCAGACGACCGGCAGCGAGCGGACCGCGTCGAGCAGATCGGCCAGGCTCTGGTCCAGCGTCCTGCCGCTCGTGTCCACCCGCCGGTCAGCCCTGGCATATTCCGCCTCCCGGTCGGTGAGAATGGACTTGAGCTCCTCCATCGCCTTGGGATTGCCGGCCATCGGCCGTTCGTCCCCCTGCTTCTTGACGCGCGTCATGTGCTCGTCGGGGCTCGCCTTCAGCCAGATCGTGTGAAAATGCTCAAGAACCGTTACATAGGTCGCGGGATCGGCGACGATACCCCCAGCCGCGGCAAGCACGATGGCATCGCTTTCCTCGATGATCCGTTCGATGCCGCGCCGCTCCAGCTGGCGATAGCCCCCCTGGCCGTAAAGCGCGATGAACTCGCCGATTTCGAGCCCGCTCTGCTTTTCGATTTCCTGATTAAGTTCCTGGAACGGCATTCCGAGCCGCTCCGCCACCAGCCTGCCGAGCGTCGGGATTTGCCGGCACCGCGCAGGCCGAGCAGGCAGATCCGCCGCCCCTTCTTCTCCTGCGCCCCTGTCGAGGAAAGCAATTCGTAGACGGCCGCCTGAACTCCCTCCGGCGCCTCGTTGAACAGCCGTGCCAGATGCGCCGGAATGGCAACTTCCTCATCACGCACGAAAGCCTCGATCGGGATTGAAAGCGCGAGGGCCACCCGCTGCAACAGCCCGATGGAGATATTGCCCTGGCCCGATTCCAGTTGCGCCAGGTAGCCTCGGAAAGACCCGAAAGCCGGGCAAGTTCGCGCCGTGGCATGTTGCGCTCGGTGCGAAAGCGCCGCACACGGTCGCCGACCTTGCCGATCAGTTCATCCACCGTGCGGCCGACAGGCTGCGGCCCTGCTGGTGCGCCGTCCTCATGCTCGGGAGTGTCCTTGTCCAACCCAGCCGCTGTCATGACGGTTCCTCCGACATGAGTTTCTCAAGCCTTGCGCGGAAATCATCCGGCGCCGGAATCTTGCGGTGGGCAGCAGCAGCCACGAAGACTTCCACGAATTCCCCCTCGAAACACAGCGTATCATTCTGCCGGCCCACGACCCGGAACCGGATCGAACTTTCACCGAGACGGATCGGGGCTACCTCACAGCGAAGAACATGCCTCGGTGTTACCGGTGAACGGAAATCCATGGAAAGATGCACGAAGGGCCCGCCGATATCCCGGTCGATGTTCATGGCAAACCAGTCCGCACCCAGATGCGCTTCCCACCATGCGTCGATCGCCTCCAGCGCGAACATGGGAATGTTGCCGGTATAGACGATCCTGGCCGGATCGCAGTGCGCCCAGCCGACCCTGATCTCGTGTACAAACGGCGCTGTCATCCCAACCCGGCCATTTCCCTGTTCAATAGGTCTCGACGTGGTAACGCCCTTCGCTGCGCATCACGTCCCTGATTTCCTTCCAGGCGCGCCCGGTACTCTCGGCAATGTTCTCGAAGGCCGCCTCGACGCCTTCCTCCATTGCCCGTAATCCGCAGATGTAGATATGGGCTGTGGGGTCGTTGAGCAGTCCGACGATTTCCTCCTCCATCGCCCGCAACTCGTCCTGAACATAGCGCTTTGGCTTTTCAGCTTCCCGGCTGAACACCAGATGCTTCTTCAGCACCGTCTCTGGCACTTTCTTCAGCGGTCCGAAATAGGGCAGCGCATCGGCCGTCCGAGCGCCGAACACCAGGGTCATGTCGCCGGTCGCCCCGCTACGCTGGCGCTGCATGGTAAAGGCACGGAACGGAGCAGAACCCGTGCCCGTGCAGATCATCAGCAGGCGCGCGGCTGAATCATTGGGCATCAGGAAGGTCGAGCCGAACGGCCCCGTTACCTGCACCTTGTCGCCGGATTTCAGGTCGCAGACAAAGTTGGAGCAGATACCCTTCTCCTCCCGCTTCACGGTCAGGGAGAAATTGTTGTAGTTCGGCCGCTCGCCACTTCGGGGCGAAGAGATCGAATAAAGCCGCGGCAGATGCGGTTTGCCGTTTTCATCACTGCCCGGCGGGATGACGCCGACCGATTGGCCTTCCAGCAGCGGAAAAGGCAATCCGCCCGCATCGAGAATGATGTGGCGCACGTCGTGGTCGTCATCGGCCGTCAGCCGGTAGTTGCCCTGCACCGTCACTTCGGCGGGCTTTGCGAGCGTGTAGAGATTGATGCTGGCCTTTGAGGCGCTTGCCGGCGCCTTTGCCTTGCCGCCGGCACCCGCATGGGCTTCGGCCAGCAGCCTGGCCATGTCATCGTCCAGTGCCTCGAGCCCGCTTGCCTCCTCGCTCGCCCCTTCGGCGAACTCCTCCTGCGCCGGCAACTCCATCCACTCGAACTGCTGGTCAAGCGAATAGGGCTCGCTTACTACCCGCCATTCATCGATCGATCCGGTCGGGCAGACCGGAATGCAGTCCATGCAGAAATTGCACTTGTCGAAATCCACCACCACATTGTCGTCGTTGTGGGTGATCGCCTCGATCGGGCAGGTCATCTCGCAGGTGTAACAGCGGATGCAGATTTCCGGATCGATCAGGTGCTGCTTGACGGGTTTGTTCATGTCTCTCCCAAGGCATTGGGGCCAGCCGCCGCGTGGCGCCTGGCCCATTCAGCGCGTCTTGCCGTGTCTCCTTGCGCTCTTTGCGGTTACGCCATGTGCAATTTGACGTATTCGAAGTCGCCCGGCTTGTTGTCGATGCCGACCTTCGGCGATGCAATCCAGCTTGCATATTTCCCCGGCTCGTAACAGGGCTTCATCAGCGACTGGATGAAATCGCCATCGGCATGGGTCGGCAGCCAGTTCTTGGCGCCCTGGTCATATTCGGCACCGGAAACCAGCTTGCCTTCCGGATTGAACAGCTTGTCGGAAAAGACACCGATCTTGCGGTTGAAGGATTCATGCGGCAGCTTCATCTCGAAATTGATGCCTTCCTTCTCGATGATCTTGTTCCAGCGTGACACACCACCCGCCGCATCGCGGGTATAGTCGTCGCGCAGGCGCATGTTGATCGCCGTCAGCGCCGGAACTTCCCGCTGCACCGGCTTGTCGTCCTCCAACTGCCACACGACATAGGAATCGCTCTGCAGCTTGTGGTCGTCATCGAGCCGGTGCTCCATGTAGCGTCCCTTGATACCGGCATTGAACGAATTGGCGGCGTTGGTCGAAACCTCCTGGCCGAACAGGTCGAGCGACAGGGTGTAGTGCAGGTTCAGCTTCTTCTGGATCGTCGGCAGGTCGATGACGCCGAGCGCCCGTATTTTTTCGATCTCGTACGGGTCCTCGATGCCTGCTTCCTTCATCGCCTCGCAGGTGCGCTGGATGGTGCGCCCGACGCCCGTCTCGCCGACGAACATGTGGTGGGCTTCCTCCGTCAGCATGAAGCGGCAGGTGCGCGACAGCGGATCGAAGCCCGACTGCGCCAGCGCTTCAAGCTGCATCTTGCCGTCTCGGTCGGTGAAATAGGTGAACATGAAGAAGGAAAGCCAGTCCGGCGTTTCCTCGTTGAAGGCGCCCAGCATGCGCGGCGCCTCCTCCGAGCCCGACTGGCGGCGCAGCAGGTCGTCGGCTTCCTCGCGGCCGTCGGCGCCGAAATATTTCTGCAGCAGATAGACCATCGCCCACAGGTGCCGACCTTCCTCGACATTGACCTGGAACAGGTTGCGCATGTCGTAGAGCGACGGTGCCGTCAGCCCGAGATGGCGCTGCTGTTCGACGGACGCCGGCTCGGTGTCGCCCTGGATCACGATCAGGCGGCGCAGCATGGCGCGGTATTCGCCGGGCACCTCCTGCCAGGCCGGCTCGCCGGCATGCTCTCCGCACGGAATCTTGCGATCCTCGACCTGCGGCGCGAGCAGAATGCCCCAGCGGTACTCGGGCATCTTCACGTAGTCGAACTTGGCCCAGCCCTTCGGGTCCACCGAAACCGCGGTGCGCAGGTAGACGAGCGATTCCTGGAACTGGCGCGGAATGAGGTCGTTCCACCAGTTGATGTAGCCGGGATGCCATTTCTCCAGCGCCTTCAGCACGCGCCGGTCAGAAGACAGGCTGACATTGTTGGGGATCAGCGTGTCATATTCGACGATATCAAGCATTTCCGGTTCTCCTCTGTTTCATCATCTGCCGCCCGCGGCAGTGCCGGTCGAACATCTCCTTGAGTTCACCCGGCTGGTCCTTTTTCGTCACGATTTCCGCAAAGCGCAGGAAATCGGATACCGATCCGCATTCCGCGATCCCGCAGCCTTGCTGGCGGCCGCAGGCCGGCACTGCCTCAAGACACATGTCACACCCGTTTCATGTCGTATTCGCCGCGCAGGCCCGTGCCATAGCGCTGCAGCGCGCCGTTTTCGCCCACGGCGTTGGGACGCTGGAAAATCCAGTTCTGCCAGGCGGTCAAACGCCCGAAGATGCGCGTTTCCATCGTTTCGGGGCCGGCAAATCGCAGATTGGCTTCCATGCCGGTCATCGCATCGGGCGAGAAGGATGCCCGCTCCTCCAGGAAGATGCGGATTTCATCCTCCCAGTCGATGTCGTCATGGGCAAAGGTGACAAGACCCAGTTCATCGGCATCTTCGGCTTCCAATGCTTCGCCAATCCGCGCCTTCGCTGCATCCACCCGTTCCGGCTCGCCGAGAAAACGGGTCTGCAGCCGGGTCAGATCGTTCGCCATGGGATAGGGGCCGAAATTGCCGTCGGTGAGCGTGATGGTGGCCATCGGGCGGTTATCCCCCTCGAACTCGCCATCCATCATGTAGCTGCGATCGACGGCAAACAGCAGTTCGGCCAGAAAACCGGCAAAGCAGGAACCATTCTCGACCAGCGCCACCAGCGAGCGCGAGGTAACGTCGACTCGCTTCAGCACCCGCTTCCAGTAGAGCAGGATTTCCCGAGCCAGCCAGAACTCGCGGTTTTCCAGCATGAAGGCCTCGAAAGCCGCGACCTTTTCAGGATCACCCTGCGACTTGAACACCAGAACGCCGACTTCAAGCTCGTTGAGGCGCAGATGCAGGATTGCGTCATCCAGTTCGCGGGCAAGCCGCAGCATCCAGTTGCCGGCGCCTTCGACGGCCAGCTCTTCCATCGATGACGGTACATCGCCATCGGGCCCCGAAAGCACGATCGTCGCCACGCCCTTGCTGCGCTCGATTATGACTTCCACCGACGAATAGGTGATCGAATCCTCGCCGAATGTGCGATCAAGCGGCGTCAGCGCGATGCCCTTGGCGGGCTTTCCGGCAGCATTCCGTTCGGCAAATTCCTTTGCCCGTTCGGTAACGGTTTCGTCGAACTTCGAGTTTGCCACCACCTCGTCGACCAGCCGCCAGTCCTTCGCCTTCTTGCCGCGCACGCCCTCTTCCATGGCGCAGAAGACATCTGCCAGATCGCGGCGCACCTTGCGCTTGTCGGTCACCCGCGTCAGCCCGCCGGTACCCGGCAGAACGGCAAGCAGCGGCACTTCCGGCAGCGCCACGGCAGAGGAGGAATCGTCGGTCAGGATGATGTGGTCGCAGGCAAGCGCCAGTTCGTAGCCGCCGCCCGCACAGGAGCCTCGCACGGCACAGATATAGCTCTGGCCGGATTCAGCGCCTGCCGCCTCATAGGTGTTGCGGGTCTCGTTGGTAAACTTGCAGAAATTGACCTTGTGGGCATGGGTCGCCCCGCCCAGCATGCGGATATTGGCCCCGGCACAGAACACCCGGTCCTTGCCCGACTGCAGGACCACCGCGCCCACTTCTGGATGTTCGAAACGCATGCGCTGGACGATATCGGCCAGTTCTATGTCGACACTGAGATCGTAGGAATTGAGCTTCAACTCATAGCCTTCAAACAGACCGCCCTTCTCGTCGACATCCATGATGAGCCGGGCAACCGGCCCCTCATACGCCACTTTCCAGTGACGGTATTTCGAAGGATCGGTCTGAAAATCAATGCGCTTCGACACACGGGCCTCCCTAGACCGTTTCACGTTTCTTCAGAAACGGAACACCGATTCAATCCCTACCTGAAGTGCTCCGATTAGATAGCATGCTTACAGTAATGCCGCCGCCGCCCGAGTCCAGATGAAAAGCATTATTATTCATTGGATATGCATCTTTTGACGTCATAAACTGCAATATATTACATACCTCCGGGCAACAGCCCGGGTCCGGATTCATCGCTCTCATCCCTGATCCGGCTGCAGAACGCCATTGCCGTTTCGGTTGAAAGGCCCAGCACCGGCCCACCGTCTTTTTCATAGACCCGCTTGCAGGCCTCGGTACTCAGCGCCACCAGCCGCGCGGCCGCATTGGGCCTGCCGAGGCGTTGCTTGAGACGGGCATTGGCGCCGTGGATGAGCGCCTGCAACAGCGCCTTTTCGCGGCTGTTCGGCGCAGCATTCATCCACACGGTTTCAAGCACCTCGTGGGCTTCCCAGTAAAAGCCCTCCCGGATCAGCCGGATGCCGTAGAGCCAGGCAACATTCTCCCGCCAGTCCCGAGAACGGGTCTGGGACGGAGCAAGCACCTTGACCTGCTCCAGCACTTCATCCTCGGAGCGTGCGTTGATACCCGGCAGATGCGCATGGTTCGGCAGGGGCAGGTTCGCCGCGATGTCGTCTGCACCGGGGACCGACATTTCAGCCCCGCTCCGCCAGGCCATCGGGAACCAGCACGGAACCGGCAAACCCGGCAATCGCGGAAAGCGTTTCCTCCGGCTTTTCCAGATGGGGCGAGTGGCCGCAACCGGGCAGGATTTCCAGCGTCACGGACGATGGACTGCGGCGCTCGATCTGGCGAACCTGCGCCAGCGTGCCGTACTGATCGGCCTCGCCCTGGATGGCGAGAACCGGCACGTTGAAACCATCGATTGAGCCGGCGATGTTCCAGCGCTCGAAGCCGGGATCGAGCCAGGCGCCGTTCCAGCCATAAAACGCATTGTCTGGGTCGCGGTGATACTTGCCGAGCCTTTGGCGAAGACCTTCCTTCTCATAGGCCTCCTTTGCCGCGGCAATGGAGGAAAGTCCTTCCGGCTCGGTGAAGAAATGCGGAGCCATCAGCACCACGCCTGCAAGCCGGGCATCGTTGAAGCTACCGGCATAGACCGCCGCAATCGAGGCGCCGTCGCTGTGGCCGAGCAGCAACCCGCGCTCGAAACCAATGGCATCGAGCAGCCTCGGCACGACGTCCCTCGCCTCACGGCTCATATAGTCGAGCGGCCGCGGCAGATCGACAGGATCGGATTGGCCGTATCCAGCGCGCGAATAGGCAAACACGCCCAGCCCGGTTGCCTCGGCCAGCCGCGCGGGAAAATCCCGCCACAGGGCAACACAGCCCAATCCCTCATGCAGCATGACGATGGTCGCTTGCTCGCCGGGTGGAGGGCCATGGCAGGCGCATTCGAGACGAACACCATCGATGCCGATGAAGCCGGTCTCGCCGGGTTTCCACTCAAATGTAGTCATGACCGTCAGAGATTGCGCAGCTTGAAACGCTGGATCTTGCCCGTCGCCGTCTTGGGAAGATCGTCGGCAAACACGATCCAGCGCGGATATTTCCATTTGCCGATGGATTCCTTCACGTGCTCCTTGAGCAGTTCCTCGAGCCCGTCACGCCCGGCACCGTCCTTGAGCACGACATAGGCCTTGGGCTTTTCGAGGTCCTCATCATCGCGGGCCGGCACCACGGCTGCTTCCAGCACGGCGGAATGGGTGATCAACGCTTGCTCGACCTCGAAGGGCGAGACCCAGATTCCGCTGACCTTGAACATGTCGTCGGTACGCCCGCAATAGACGTAACGACCGTCCTCGCGCATTTCATATTTGTCGCCGGTGCGTGTCCAAGCACCCTCGAAGGTCGAGCGGCTCTTTTCGCGCTGGTTCCAGTAGTCGGAAGCCGACGAATTGCCATTGACCAGCAGTTCGCCGATCTCGCCCGGACCGACCGCTTCCCCGCCCTCATTGACCAGCCGCAATTCATAGCCCGGCACCGCAACGCCGGAAGTGCCATAGGCTACGTCGCCGCTTCGGTTCGACAGGAAGATGTGCAGCATTTCGGTCGAGCCGACGCCGTCGAGGATTTCGCAGCCGGCATGCTTTTCCCAGGCCTTGCCCACTTCCGCCGGCAAAGCCTCACCGGCGGAAATGCAACGGCGCAGTTTGGCGGCGATCGCACCCCTGCCCGCTTCAAGCGTTGCATTGAGCGCCGCGTAGAGCGTCGGCACGCCGCAGAAAACCGTCGGTTCATGGGTATTGAGGATGGCGATCACCCCGTCGGGCGTCGGGCGTCCGGACAGGATCACCGTCGTCGCCCCCACCGACATGGGAAAGCTCATCGCATTGCCGAGCCCATAGGCGAAGAAGAACTTGGCCGCAGAATAGACCACGTCGGCTTCCTCGATGCCCAGCACCTTCGCGCCATAGGTGTCGGCAGTATATTTCAGGCTGCCATGGACATGGCGCACACCCTTGGGCTGGCCTGTGGAGCCGGAGGAGTAAAGCCAGAAGGCGCATTCATCAGCGCCCGTCTTGAGCATCGGCGCAGGCTGCGACTTCGCCAGTTCGGCTGCAAAGTCTGCATGGCCATGGCCTCCCCCGCCGACCACGAAGACACTTTCAAGTGTCTCGATATTGCCGATCAGCGGCCTGACCACATCGAGCAAGGCTGCCGAGACGAACAGCGCCCTTGCCCGGCTGTCGCGCAGGATGGTCTCGTAGACATCCGTCGCCAGCAGCGTGTTGATGGCGATCGGCACCACGCCGGCCTTTAGCGATCCCCAGAAGACGACCGGAAACTCGACGGTGTCGAGCACGAGCATCGCAACGCGTTCCTCGCGGCGGATGCCGTGGCGGGCGAAAAACCCAGCCATGCGGTCGCTTTGTTCTGCCAGTTCGCCATAG
>JAMLIH010000016.1 GCA_023954255.1 Phyllobacteriaceae bacterium
CCCTATCGCAGCCATGACGTTGCCGCGCTTGTCACGCGCCAGCACGCCGCCGGGAACCGGAATGACGCCGCCTTCCACCACCGAACTGAGGCCGGCAAGAAAATGCGGCCGGCCCTCCGCCTGGGCGTTGAGCCAGCGCGAACCCGCGCCGGTCGCGAGCGCTCCCCTGACCTTGCCTCCGGCAATGGCAAAACGGCCGATCGAGGCGCCGTCCTGGGATTGGAAGGCCTTCAGGTTCCCGCCCGCATCATAGACGCACACGGCAAGCGGTTTCAGTTTCAGTTCCTCCGCCTTGGCGAAGGCGGTGCGGATGATCTTGTTGGCTTTGGAAAGCGTTAGAGCAGACATGAAGTTCCCGGTTTACTGATATCGAACTGGTGAAGTTGTGCTGGATGATTCCATTGTGTGGTTGCGCTGGCCGTTTTAGCGGGCATAAGGTGAGCCGTCTTCCGCGTAACCGGTTTCCAGCTATCCATGTACCGTTCCTTTGACCAGCCTGGCCGTTCACCAGTCTATGCGGCCAATGCAATGGCAGCAACCTCCCATCCCCTGGCCACCACCACCGCGCTCACCGTGCTTCGCGAAGGCGGCAATGCGGTGGATGCGGCAATTGCAGCTTCCGCCACCTTGTGCGTGGTGGAGCCGCACATGACTGGCGTCGGCGGTGACTGCTTCGCCTTCGTCGGTGAGCCGTCCGGCGCCATCCATGCCCTCAACGCCTCCGGCCGCGCGGCGGCAGGGGCGCATCTCGACTGGTATCTTGAAAACGGTATCGGGGAGATCGACGATACATCACCCCATGCGGTCACCGTACCCGGCGCCCTGCGCGGCTGGGAAAAACTGCATCGGAAGTTCGGCAGCATGGACTGGGCGCGCCTGTTTGCCGATGCGGTCGATTATGCAGAAGGCGGATTTCCCGTCGCCCCACGCGTTGCCCATGACTGGAAAAACCTGACCGCAAAGCTCGCCGGCGACACCGGTGCTGCCAGACATCTGCTTTTTGACGGCGAGGCGCCATCTGTCGGCAGGAAAATCTGCCTTCCAGCCCTGGGACAGACCCTGTCGCGCATCGCCAAAGAAGGAGCGGATGCCTTCTATCAGGGCGAAATCGCAGCCGAGATTGCGGAAGCGGTTCAGGCGCTGGGCGGATTTCTGGGCGAGGAAGACTTGGCCGCGTGCGAAGCCGATTGGGTGGAACCAATCCGTACCGCTTATCACGGACACGAAGTCCTGCAGATTCCGCCAAACGGTCAGGGAATAACCGCGCTCGTCATTCTCAACCTGCTCACCCGGGGCGGGCAGCCGCATGACCCGCTTTCAGCCGGGCGCTTCCACCAGTCAATCGAGTTTGCCCGTCTGGCCTATGCGGTCCGCGATGCCCATGTCAGCGACCCCGCCACCCGCCAGACAACGGCTGAAGCCATCCTGTCGGAAGAAACCACCAAGGCCCTTCTGCAGCAATACGATCCCGAAAAACGCAACCGTGCAATCACCTTGCCGAAGCTGCCGGATGCCGACACGATCTATCTTTCAGTCGTCGACCGCGACGGGCTGGCGGTTTCCTTCATCAACTCTGTCTATTCGGGCTTCGGTACCGGCATCGTGACGGAGAAATCCGGCATTGCGCTGCAGAACCGCGGCTCCTGCTTCGTTATCAAGGAAGGTCATCCCAATGCCATCGGCGCCGGCAAGCGGCCGATGCACACCATCATTCCCGGCATGGCGCTCAAGGACGGACTGCCCGCCATCTCCTTCGGCGTGATGGGCGGGGCCTATCAGCCGGCGGGCCAGGCCCATGTTCTGCAGAACATGTTCGAACACGGCATGGACCCGCAGCAGGCGATCGACTTTCCCCGTCTTTTCTGGCGGCCTGACGGTGTACTGGCAGCCGAATCCGGCATCACTCCGAAAATTCTGGAAGGACTTGCCGGTCGCGGCCACGAGATCGCCTCCGGCGGGCTCCATGGCGGCGGCCAGATGGTTGCCATCGACCGCAAGGCCGGCGTGCTGATCGGGGCCTCAGACCCGCGCAAGGACGGCCACGCCGGCGGTTATTGACGATTGCAGCTTCCCTATCGTGATTTTCGCGATGTTAAGAAATCACAGGCACAATTGCTTCCCGATACTTCCGGGAAGCAAAGATGCAAGATCGCAAAGTCACCACCACAGAGCAGAGTGAAGAGCGCCGGCCGCCGCAATCCGGCCTTTCGGCAAAGGGGATTTCCCAGGCACTGGCCAAGCTGCATGAAGCGGCTGAAACCATTGTTGCCGCCACCGGCCAGGCCTTCTATGTCTGGAACATTCACTCCGACCGCATCGAGTGGAGCCGCAATTTCTCCCGCCTGATCGGCCTGCCGGAAGGTGAAACCAGGCACCTCAAGGGCCGCAGCTTCGAATCGATGCTGTCCTCCCAAAGCCAGCAGACCCGTTTCGGGGTTATCGTTTCTGCCGCCGGAACCAATCGCGCCGACGGCCCGGTTCCCTACCAGTGCATCTACCTCCTGCATCCTGTCGCCGGCGCCGACACCTCGCCGCTGTGGATCGAGGACACCGGCTGCTGGTATCCGGATGAAAGCGGAAGGCCGGCCCATGCAGAAGGCTCCATCCGCATCATCAACGACCGCCGCAAGCAGGAGGAGGACCTGCGCCGGCAGTCGGATTTCGACGACCTTACCTGCCTGCCGAACCGCCGCTCGCTGGAAAAGTGCCTGGAAACGACGATCCACGATGCGGAAAGCCGGGGCACGGTTTCCACCTTCATGATCATGAGCCTCGACCACATGGACATCGTCAACGAT
The DNA here is from genome assembly GCA_023954255.1 of Phyllobacteriaceae bacterium. Classification (GTDB taxonomy): domain Bacteria; phylum Pseudomonadota; class Alphaproteobacteria; order Rhizobiales; family Rhizobiaceae; genus Salaquimonas. The sequence continues at coordinate 2,799 of JAMLIH010000016.1, forward strand.
GTTCACGGATTCGAGGCCGGTGACGAGGTATTGCGCCAGGCCGGCAAGCGGGTTGCTGCCCGCCTTCGTGGCGACGATGTCGTCTGCCGGTTTTCCGGCGCCAAGTTCGGTCTCATCCTGCGCGATTGCCCGCCGGCGGAAGTGTTTGATGCGGCAACCCGCCTGTTGAAGGCGGTTTCCACCGATCCGCTTGAAACCGGGGCGGGCCCGATCAGCGTCAACGCCGTCATCGGCGCGTGCTTCCTGCCCCGCCACGGCAATACGCCGAAGGAAGTCATCGGCAATGCCTACAAGGCGCTTCGCACGGTGCGCGGCGATGTAGCCCACCGCGTCAACGTCTATTCGGCCGACCCCATGAAGCTTGAGGAAAACCGCTTCAAGGCGCGGCTTTCCGCACAGGTGCTCGCAGCCATTGAGAGCGACACGGTCGAGACCCGGTTCGAGAATGCCGGCCTGACGTTTCGCGGCGCCAAACTGCTGGAACTGCGGATGGACTTCGCCCGCGAAGTGCAGCTGGAGGAAACCGGAACGGCATCGAACCGGGACTTTTTCGACCTCAGCCGCGAACTCGGCCTGACCCGCCATGTCGATCTCAGGGCGCTCGATGCGGTTCTGGCGCGACTGGAGCAGCCGGGAAGCGATGCATATCTGCTCAATGTCTCCCGCGACACCATTCTGGATTCCGACTGGATGGCCAAGCTCGCGACCGGACTTGCGGCAACCGATGATGCTGCGCAGCGGCTGGTGATCGGAATAACCGAGGCCTTCGCCCTGAGCGGAAAGCCCGAAGCTGTCACCTTCCTCAAATCGGTCGCCTCGCTGGGTTGCGGCATCCGTATCAACCGCTTCAGCGCCTCGCCCGCCGCCTTCAACCGGCTGCAGTCGGTGCCCGCCGATATCGTCATGCTCGACAGGGAAGTCATGCAGTGGGTTGAGAGCGACCCGCAGAACGGCAACTGCCTCAAGCATATCGAAAGCGTCGCCGCCGGCATGAATCTCGAGGTTCATCGCCCGGCCTGAGTGCAGGTTACAGGGAACTCCGATTCATTGCGGAAGCGAACGGGTCACGATTGGCCAAACCGCTGTTCGATATAGGCATGCACCATCGTCTCGAATTCCGATGCGATGTTCGGCCCGCGCAGCGTGGCGGCTTTCTTTCCGTCGATGAACACCGGCGCAGCGGGCTGCTCGCCCGTGCCGGGAAGGGAAATACCGATATCGGCGTGTTTTGATTCTCCCGGGCCGTTGACGATGCAGCCCATCACCGCCACGTTGAGCGCCTCGACGCCGGGATATCTGGCCCGCCAGACCGGCATGTTGCGCCTCAGATCGCCCTCGATCTTCTGGGCCAGTTCCTGAAACACCGTCGACGTCGTGCGTCCGCAGCCGGGGCAGGCCGCCACCACCGGAACGAAGGTGCGAAAGCCCATCGTCTGCAGCAGTTCCTGGGCAACCTGCACCTCGCGCGTGCGGTCGCCACCGGGCTCCGGTGTCAGCGAAATGCGGATCGTGTCGCCGATGCCCTGCTGCAGCAGAATGCCCAATGCCGCAGATGAGGCAACGATGCCCTTCGATCCCATGCCGGCTTCCGTCAGCCCGAGATGCAGGGCATGGTCGGAGCGCTGCGCCAGGCCGGCATAAACGGCGATCAGATCCTGCACCTGGCTGACCTTGGCCGAAAGAATGATCGCCGAGCGGGCAAGGCCGATCTCTTCGGCCAGGTCGGCGGAAAGCAGTGCCGACTGGATGATCGCTTCGCGCATCACCTCGCGCGCCGACAGGGGCGAGCCGCTCTTCTTGTTGTCATCCATCAGCCGGGTCAGCAGCGACTGGTCGAGCGAGCCCCAGTTCACGCCGATGCGCACCGGCTTTTCGTTGCGGATCGCCGTTTCGATGATCGCGGCAAACTGCCGGTCCTTCTTTTCGCCAAAGCCGACATTGCCCGGATTGATCCGGTACTTGTCGAGCGCTTCCGCGCAGGCCGGATGATCGGCCAGCAGCTTGTGGCCGATATAGTGGAAATCGCCGATCAGCGGCACATTGACATTCCGGGCCGCAAGCTTTTCGCGGATGTGCGGCACGGCGGCAGCGGCCTCGTCCCGGTCCACCGTTATGCGCACCAGTTCCGATCCGGCGGCGGCAAGCGCTGCCACCTGCTCCACCGTGGCGCCGATATCGGCCGTATCGGTATTGGTCATGGACTGCACCACGATCGGCGCATCGCCACCGCAGACGACATTCCCGACTGGTACCGGAACCGTCTTCTTTCGGGGCAGGGGATGGGTCAGATAGCCGTTGATCATGGTCTCAACGCAGGACAGGACTGCAAAATTACCCGGACAGAAAGTTTAATTGGCACGGATCGGGATTCATGCCACACAAGGCGCATCATCGGCATGATCTGGCCCGAGTCCGGTCTTGCCCGGCAGGTTTTCACACATATGGCCGAACCGAGGACCAATTACAATGAGCAGCAAAGAAGCAATCGTCATCGCCAGCGCGGCGCGCACAGCCGTGGGCACCTTCAACGGATCATTCGCCAATGTTCCCGCCCATGATCTGGGAACTGCAGCAATCCAGGGGGCGCTGGCGCGTGCCGGCGTCGATCCGAAGGAGGTCGATGAGGTCATTCTTGGCCAGATTCTTGCTGCGGGAGCGGGCCAGAACCCTGCCCGTCAGGCTGCCCGCAATGCAGGTTGCCCGGATGAGACCACCGCATGGGGCCTCAACCAGCTCTGCGGTTCGGGCCTGCGCGCCGTCGCGATCGGCATGCAGCAGATCGCAACCGGCGACGCCAGCATCATCGTGGCCGGCGGCCAGGAATCGATGTCGATGGCGCCCCACTGCGCCCACCTGCGCGGGGGCGTGAAAATGGGCGACCTGAAAATGGTCGACACCATGATCCGGGACGGCCTCACCGACGCCTTCTATGGCTACCACATGGGCAACACGGCCGAGAACGTAGCCCGCCAGTGGCAGCTGACCCGCGAGGATCAGGATGCCTTTGCGGTCGCCTCCCAGAACAAGGCGGAAGCCGCCCAGAAGGCTGGCAAGTTCAAGGACGAGATCGTTCCGTTCACCATCAAGTCCCGCAAGGGCGATGTCGTTGTCGAGGACGATGAGTACATCAAGCACGGCGTTACCATGGAAAGCGTCGGCAAGCTGCGCCCGGCCTTCGACAAGGAAGGCACCGTGACCGCCGCCAATGCTTCCGGCATCAATGACGGCGCTGCCGCAGTCGTGCTGATGACTGAATCCGAAGCCGAAAAGCGCGGCATCACCCCGCTCGCCCGCATCGTTTCCTGGGCAACCGCCGGCGTCGACCCGCAGATCATGGGCACCGGACCGATCCCCGCCTCACGCAAGGCGCTGGAAAGGGCAGGCTGGAAAGTCGAGGATCTCGATCTTATCGAGGCCAATGAGGCCTTCGCCGCCCAGGCCTGTGCGGTCAACAAGGACATGGGCTGGGATCCCGAGATCGTCAACGTCAATGGCGGCGCGATCGCCATCGGCCATCCTGTCGGCGCATCGGGTGCCCGCGTCTTCAACACGCTGCTCTTCGAAATGAAACGCCGCGACGCCAAGAAGGGTCTCGCCACCCTCTGCATCGGCGGCGGCATGGGCGTTGCGCTCTGCGTCGAACGCGGCTGATCACACCCTGTTCAAGTTTATCGAACTCGACTAGCATGCAGGCCTTCGAAAGGAGGCCTGCATGTTTCGTTTCGCAATCGCCTTTTCGGCGTTTCTCCTTGCCGCCGCTCTGCCCGCTCGCGCCGACCAGATCGACGGCGGCTGGTGCAGCGAGGATGGAATGAAGCGGATTCATATCAACGGGCCGAATATCGAAATCCCGTCCGGCCGCAAGATCACCGGTGCCTATACCCGCCACGCCTTCACCTATACCGGACCTGCCGGCGATCCCGAAGACGGTCAGGAAATCAGGATGGTGCAGCAGTCGGACGAACACATGATTCTCTACCGCAGCACCGAGCCCGACAGTTTCGAGGACTGGCACCGCTGCCAGGTGACGAGCTGATTTACCTGTATCCTTTTGGCAACCGAAAATGTTAGTCCCTGTGGTGGGAACTCGAGGGAATTCGGCTGGATCAGATGGGGATCATGGCAGCACCGGCTAATCTGCTTGTTTTTGCGGCTTCCGTGATCGCGCTGATCTATGGCGTTTTCGTCATTCAGCGGCCGGAAAACCTTTTTCGCAGCGTGATGAAGACACTTCCCGTGGTCCTGCTTGCCGCAGCAGCCCTGACAGCAGGCCTGCCGCTGGTTGTCGTTCTGGCGCTGGTGGCCTGCGCTGCCGGCGACTGGTTTCTTTCCCTGGAGGGCGAAACCGGCTTCCTTCTCGGTCTCGGCGCCTTCCTTCTGGGCCATCTGTTCTACACCAGCCATTTCCTGTCGCTGATATCGCTGGATCAGCTCTTTACCACCGACATGGGCCTCCTGGCGCTGATATTGCTGGCGCTGATCGCATCCGTCCTGTTGCGGCTCTGGCCTTATCTCAATGACCTGAAAATCCCGGTTGTCATCTATGCCGTTGCAATCGCCGCCATGGCGTTTGCCGCCAAGGCTGCCAATCCCGGCCAGATCGTGCTGGCCGGAATTGCCCTGTTCATGGTTTCCGACATCATTCTCGCACAGGAGCGCTTCACGCCGCTGGCCAACAGCATGCTGCGCCGGGCCATGCCCTATCTCGTCTGGTTTCTCTACTTTGCCGGTCAGGCCCTGATCGTCTATGGAATGATCGGCTGAAACATCCCGGCAGGCGGCAAGCCGCTGCCGGCTGAAAATGCAGGTCCGGTACACGCGTCATGTCCGTTGATGTTGTCGATCTCAGGGAATTCTATGCCACGCCGCTCGGCCGCCAGGCCGCTGCGTCGATCATTGCCGCAATGCGCCGCAATGGCGGCCTGCCATCGGACATCGACATCATGGGGCTGGGCTACCCCGTTCCGCTTTTCAACGCATTGCTGGATTCGAAGGATCGGGCAATCGTACTGATGCCGTCCCGCCAGGGTGCCGTGCAGTGGCCGCTCGGCGCTGCCTGCCGCACCGCTCTGGCGGAGGATGACGAACTGCCGCTGGCCACCGGCTCAGTGCAATGCGTGGTGGTCGTGCATGTTCTGGAGAACACCTTCGACCCCATCCATGTCCTCGACGAAATCTGGCGCGTGCTCGTACCGGAGGGAAAGCTCATCCTGATTGCCACCAACCGGCGCGGGCTGTGGACCCGTTTCGAGCATACGCCGTTCGGCAACGGCCGCCCGTTCTCGCGCGGACAACTTGCCACCCTGTTGCGGAAAACCAAGCTTACCCCCTCGCAATGGGACAGCTGCCTCAATTTCCCGCCCCTGCGCATTGCCTGGCTGCTGAAGCTCAATCCCTTCATTGAGCGCATCGCCGGGCGGGTATGGCCGATCTTCTGCGGCGCCCACATGGTGGTCGCCACCAAGCGGCTGTATCAGGGAATCCCGGCAAGGGCCCGCAAGGCCAGGAAGGTTCCCGTCCCGGTTTTGGCGCCTCAGGGCGCACGGATAAGTCAGGATGCCCGCAAAGCAGACGGCGGATCGGCATAGGCATTCCGTCTCCGGCGCCACACCGATTCATGCTTTGATTTTGCCCGCGTGATACCCTACAGCCTGTCCCGGACAGATATGTTCCGGCCTGTGCCGGATAACGGTTAAATGGAAGCCTGCCATGAGTTCCCGCAAATTGCAGCCGAAACCCGGTGTAATGGATATCGAGATTTACGTTCCCGGCAAATCGTCGGCTCCCGCCGGAGTAAGGCTGCACAAGCTCTCCTCCAACGAGACGCCGCTCGGCTCAAGCCCGGCGGCACAGGAAGCCATCGCCGCGCTGGCCGGCAAGCTCGAACTCTACCCCGATGGATCGGCAGCCGAGCTGAAGCAGGCAATCGCGGAAACCCACGGCCTCAACGCGGAAAACCTCATTTGCGGCAATGGTTCCGACGAACTGCTGTCGCTGATCGGCAGCGCCTATCTGCAGCCCGGTGACGAGGTTGTCTTCACCGAGCACGGCTTCCTGATGTATCGGATCGTCGCACTGTCGAACAGCGCCGTACCGGTCACGGTGCACGAAAGCGATGAACGCGCCGATGTCGATGCGATCCTTGCCGCGGTGACCGACAAGACCCGGCTGGTCTTTCTCGCCAACCCCAACAACCCCACCGGCACCTATCTGCCGATCGACGAGGTGCGCCGGCTCCACGCCGGATTGCCGGCTTCTGCCTTGCTGGTGCTGGATGCAGCCTATGCGGAATATGTCCGCCGCAACGACTATGAATCGGGAATGGAACTGGCAGCTTCCGCCGATAATGTGATCGTCACCCGCACCTTCTCCAAAATCCATGGTCTTGCAGCGCTGCGGATCGGCTGGGCCTATGCCTCGCGGGAAATCATCCAGACCCTTGAAAGGGTGCGCGGACCCTTCAACGTCAACGCGCTGGCGATCGCCGCCGGCGCTGCCGCAATCCGCGACCGCGCCCATGTTGACCGTTCCATCGCCCACAACGACAAATGGTTGGCATGGCTGACGGCGGAATTTGAAAAACTCGGTCTGCGGGTTACCCCTTCGGTCGGCAATTTCATTCTCATTCACTTTCCGGACGCCACCGGAAAAAGCGCCAGGGAAGCCGATGCCTTCCTGACCCAGCGGGGACTTATACTGCGCGCCGTCACAGGCTACGGTTTTCCCAACGCATTGCGCATGTCCATCGGACTTGAAGAATCCAACCGCGCCGTTGTCGACGCGCTGAAAACCTTCCTCGCCGGAGCGGGAGACTGATCCATGCGCCCGGTCGTCGGCAAGCTTGCAATCATCGGCCAGGGGCTGATCGGCTCGTCGATCACCCGCGCTGTCTATGAGCGCAAACTGGCGCGCGAGACGGTCATCACCGATGCCGACCCCAAGGTTCGCAAACGCCTGCTGGAACTGGGCCTTGGCGAGGCGCGCGTCGTCAAAACCGCGGCCGAGGCGGCAAGCGGCGCCGACATGGTGATCGGTTGTGTGCCCGTGCGCTCCTATCGCGATGTCGTCGCGGAGATCGCCCCGGTTCTGAAACCCGGCGCCATCCTTTCCGATGTCGGCTCGGTAAAACAGGGCATCGTCCTGGAATGCCTGCCGCTTGTCCCCGAAGGCGTTCACTTCGTCCCGGCGCACCCGCTGGCCGGTACCGAGTTCTCTGGCCCCGATGCCGGACTGCCCCGGCTTTTCGTCAACCGCTGGTGCATCCTGACGCCGCCTGAAGGCGTGGGCGGAGACGCAATCGCAACCGCCCGAACCTTCTGGGAAGGGTTGGGATCGAAGGTGGAAGTGATGAGCCCGGCCCGCCACGACACCGCCCTGGCGATCACCAGCCACGTGCCGCATCTTGCCGCCTTCTCGATTTTTCACACCGCGCTGGCGCAGGAAGAGGAGGACCATTCTCCGGTCATCCAGTTTTCAGCCGGCGCTTTCAAGGACTTCACCCGCATTGCCTCCTCCAATCCGGTAATGTGGCGTGACATCTTCCTGATGAACCGCGAACCCGTGCTGAAGGCGCTGCGCAATTTCATCACCGACATGGAAGCATGCGCCAGGGCAATCGAGGCCGGTGACGGCGATACGCTGGAAAAGCTGTTCTCGGTCAGCCGTTCCACCCGCCGAAAGGTCATCGAAAAGGAACACATCTCCCAGCAGCCCGACGAATCTGCCGATGCACTGAAGGACACGCTGTTCCGGCCCTATTCCCAGGGTGATTGATCCGGTTGGAGCAATTCAGGTTTTGACGGAATCGGAGAAACCTGAATGCATAAACAAAATCAACGGATTAAATCGTTGTCCCGTTTCTTTTGAAACGTGAAGCGATCTAGTAGAACCGCGGCAGTTCGGCCAGTTCGATGAAGCCCAGCAAAACCTTGTTGTCGCGCAGAGTCAGCTTCAGTCCCCTGACTTGCGTGCGCCCGCCCGTATTGGCGGAAAACGCTTCCAGATAGGATGCAACATTGCCAAGCATCTCGCGGGCAGGCGGAAAGACGCTCGCGGCATAGTCGACCAGCTTCTGCGGATCGTCGAGATCGAGCTCCAGTTCGCCTGAGAGCTTGCCATTGCGGCCGAGCTGCAAGGGCCCGCTTGCCCTGAGCCTGCCGCCATCGCCCGTCGAGAATTCGATACCCGCAAGATCGGCTTCGCCGCCCTGCGACCGCAGGACCGTCAACGGGTCCTGCCCGCTCACCGCCAGCGCAAGACCGTCGCGAACCGTCACCAGCAGGGAAAAATCCACCGGCTCGATCTGGCCCGTGCCACCGTCATCGATCTGCCAGCCGTCGATCGCCGCACTGGCGACAAGGTCTTGCGGCTCTCCATTGCCGTTTTCATCGCCGGCCAGCAAGTGCATCTGCAATCCGCGCATGGTGCCGAGCAGGTCGACAAGGCCGAGATCGTCAGCGGAAACGCTGATGTTTTCGGCCACCAGCGACGTGCGCCGCAGGCCCGACATGGAAACGCGGACGCTTGAGCGCAGTTTCTCCCAGTCAAGCAGCAGCGGCACCAGTCCCGGCGCCGATACCTTCAACGGACCGTCGGTTTCGCTGACCACATGACCGGGGCGGTAAAGCTGGGCCGCGGAACGGATGGCGCTACCCGAGACGGTCACCCCGTTGACCGGATCGGCATAGAAAAACGTGTCGCAGAAGACGCCGAGCCGAAACGGAAAGCCGCGAATTTCCTGGCCTTCGCAATCGGCGGCAACGCCCTCATCCGTGAGGCGCTGCTTCAGCGAGGCGATTTCCAGTTCCAGCCGGTTTGCACCGTAATACCAGGCACCGCAAAGGCCGCCAGCCAGAAGCACGATTACCGCGACCAGCAGCCAGAACTTCCTCATCGGGGAACTTCGCTTGCGCATCTTGGAATCGGCCTTGTTTTCCGTCATGGCTTGGCTCATCCGTAGAAAGTTCCGGATTCGGCAGCAAATGGTTGCCTGTGGCAACCAAACGATCTGCCGGCATCAGCGATTCGAACTCCCGCGTGGTGTGCTTATGGGTGATTTTTGGGTCTTTGGCTACGGTTCGCTGATCTGGCGTCCGGGCTTCGAGTTCATCGAGGAGCAGAAGGCGACGCTGCATGGCAAGCACAGGGCGCTGTGCGTGCATTCCTGGGTTCATCGCGGAACCCGCGAGCAGCCGGGGCTCGTTCTGGGTCTTGATCACGGCGGTTCCTGCCACGGCATTGCAAGGCTCGTCAGCGGCAGCAAACGCGACGTGGTCATCGCCTATCTTCGCGAACGCGAACTGGTAACCCATGTCTATCTGGAAAAATGGCTGAAAGTCCGGCTGGCAGGCGGCGCGGAAGTGCCTGCCCTTACCTATGTGGTAGACCGAAGCCACGAGCAATATGCCCCGCCGCAGCCCATGGAGGGACTTGCCGCAACCGTGGCGGCCGCAACGGGAAAGTCCGGGGCAAACCGAGACTATGTGCTCAACACCGTCCGCTCTCTCACCGAACTCGGCATTCGCGACCGGACGCTGGAGAAATTGTGCGGCAGGCTATGAGCCGAAACCTTCCGGGCGGGTGTCAGCCGGTGGCGGACATCCGGCCTGAACGGACCAGTTCCAGTGCAAGCGGTGGCGGCTCGTCTGAGGCTGCAGCTTCCGCGATCAGGCGGTTCGATGCCCGTTCGATGACTTCTTCGAGCCTGGCGGCAAACACCTCCTTGTCGAGCCCCGGTTCGATCACCGGCAGGAATTCCATGATGATCGTTCCGGGGCGCACCAGCAGCGAGCGCCTGCCCCAGTAAAGACCCGAATTGAGCGCCACCGGCTGAACCGGAACCCCGAGATCGCCGTAGAGATGGGTGATACCGTACTTGTAGGCAGGCTCGGCGCCGGGCCGCTTGCGGGTTCCTTCCGGATAGATGATCACCTGCCGCTCGGTCTCCGCCATGTGGTGGCGCGCATTGGCGGTGATCGACTTCAGCGCCTCCTTGCCGCGGCTGCGGTCGATCGGCACCACCCTCATCTTCGCCATGTACCAGCCGAATACCGGAATGTAGATCAGCGAGCGCTTGAGAATGTAGCTTGAATCCTTGAAGAACAGGATCATCGTGTAGGTTTCCCAGGCCGACTGGTGCTTGGAGGCAACAAGCTGGTTGGCATCCGGCCGGATGTTTTCAAGACCGCGAAAGTCGAAGCGCGTGCCGCAGATCCGGTTCTGCAGCCACAAGTGGCTGTAGCCCCAGCTTTTGGCGACCTTCCACGAGTCGGACCTCGGCATAATGAAGAAGACCGGCGACCAGAAGATCATCTGCGCGGCATTGCTGAGATAGAACAGGATGGTGAAAAGCGCAGAACGAAGATGCAGCACGGGCCGGCTCCAGTTGGCTATGACCGTGGCCTACCGTCTTTCATGCGGTTTGAAAAGAGCGCACCCGCCGGCAGACCGGGAACCCGCCCCCGATCAGGGCTTTGCACCATAGGTTTCGAGCTGGGCCACGTGGCGCATTACCGTGAAGCGGGATGTCAGTCCGGTCAGAACGGCAATGGCGACCGACACCAGAACAATGCCGAGAATGCCCCAGGGGCCGACGGCAAACGTGCCGAACAATGCGCTGACCTGATCGCCTTGCGGCGTGGCACGGCTCATCGAGGTCCATATGCCCAGCCCCAGAAAGACGAAAATCGCCGCCAGCCCGCCGCCAAGCGCACCCATCATGCCAAGCCTGAGGAAATGCGTTTCGAATGCCCGCGCGATGAAGGCGCGTTCGGCGCCGACGAAATGCAGCACTTCGACAATCTCCCGGTTGGCAGCCATCGCACCGCGGGTGGCAAACACCACGGTCAGCACCGTGGCCGTCATCACCAGCAGGAAAATCACGATCCCCGCGGCCACCGTGGTGCCGGCCATGTTGTTGAGACGATCAACCCAGTTGCGGTGATCGTCGAGCGAGGCGCCGGGGATTTCTGCGGCAAGCCGCTGCCGGATCGTCTCCAGATCCGGCCGGGAGCCCGGCTCCAGACTGACCGTCATCAGGGTGGGGATGGGCAGTTCCTCGACCTGCAGCCCGGAACCCAGAAACGGTTCGAGCAGTTTCGCCGTTGCCTCGTCGTTGAGAACGGTCACTTTCGAGATGCCTTCGAAGGACAGCAGCAACTGGCTCGCCTCCTTTATCGAGGCCTCCATGTCGACATTGTCGAACGGCCTGATCTGGACAGTCACTTCCTTGGCGATGTCGGTTTGCCAGCCGCGCGCGGTATCGCGAACCAGCATCACCGCTCCCAGCGTCAGGCAGGCGAGAAACGCCATGATGGCGATGACCGTCAGCAATGCCTGGCCGGCCACCCCTTCGCGCGGCACCAGCGACTTGCCGCTGTAGAGCGAGGGCACCCTGCCGGTCTTGCGGCCGGCGGGCCCTTGTTCGGCCGGCTTTTGCCCGGCAGAAACCCGTTTGTCACCGCTGCGCGGAGCGGGTTCGCCAGTGCCGTTTTCGGCCGGGGGAATGTGATGCTGTTCAGTCATAGATGTGCAACCTGCCCTCGGTCAGCACCAGCCGCCGTGCCTCGTACTGGTCCATCAATCCCAGATCGTGGGTCGCGATCACCACCGCCGTGCCCGAGCGGTTGAGCTCGATGAAGAGGCGAAGCAGCCGCCGTGCCATCGGCGGGTCCACATTGCCCGTGGGTTCGTCGGCCAGCAGGATTTCCGGCTGGTCGATCAACGCCCGGGCAATCGCCGCACGCTGCTTTTCGCCGCCCGACAGGACCGGCGGCAGGACATGCATCCGCTCGCCAAGGCCGACCCATTTCAGCAGCTCGGTAACATCGGTTCGGTAATCGCTCTCCTCCTTTCCCCTGACCCGCAGGGGAAGCGCAACATTCTCGTAGGTCGTCAGATGGCTGAGAAGCCGGAAATCCTGGAACACCACGCCGATCTTCCGGCGCAGTCCCGGCATGGCATTGCGCGGAATGCTGGCCGCCTCGCGGCCGAACAGCCGCACCACGCCCCGCGTCGGCTTCAGCGACATCAGCATCAGCCGCAACAGGCTCGTCTTGCCGGCACCGGAAGGTCCGGTGAGAAACTGAAACGAATTGGGATGAACATCGAATGTCAGGTCGCTCAGGACCTCGGGGCCCAGCCCGTAACGCAAGCCGACATTCTCGAACTGAATCACCTTGCCGCTCCATTCGCGTTTTCGCGCCATTCCGGGCCGAGCATCGCTGTGGACGCCCATTTAGGCGTTTTTGCGTTAATCATGGTTAACAATACGTTAAGGATTGGGCGATACTCAGATGCCGACAATTTTGCGTTGCCGCACTGATTCGCAGCCGTCCATGTGGAGGACAGCCGGTGCGGAAATATCGAAGTGTGAAGCAGGCGATGAAAAGGCACAGTCGAGATATCAGGACCATCGATCATGAACCGCTTTCGACGGGTTCGGCCTCACCGGCCGGGCGCAGTCTTGCAACCCTGGACGATGCCGTTTCCTCCGCAAACAGCCGTACCCGGCCGGGCTTCTCCGGCCGCATGCGCCTGCCAAGCGCTGTTACCGGCGATTTTTTTGCCACCCGGCCCTCCGATACGCCGATGATGACAAGGGATCTCAGCACCTCCGTGCCGCTGACGCGCACCATCGCCACCGTCGTGTCGGTTTTCACCCTCGCAGTGACAATTCCCACCGGCTTCATTGCCATGACGGAAAGCATCGAGCAGGCGGCAATCGACCCGATAACGACGGCATCGATAGGCGCATCCGCCGGCTCGGACGAGCTGGCGGTTTCCGATGTCTCCATGACGCGCATCATGAAGTCGGGCTCGACCGTGGTCACCGTGTTCGGCGAGATACGCAACACCGCCAAAACGAGCCAGACGCCAGGCGACGTGGTCATCCAGTTGCAGGATGAAAGCGGCCGCGTCGTCCAAAGCTGGCAGCATCGCACCGGCGCAAGCAGCATCAAGCCGGAAGGCAAGCTGCGCTTTGTCACCTCATCGATCGACGTTTCCGGCCGCGCCCGGGCAGTCATCGCATTCGCCAGGCCGCTTCCCCGGCCATCTTCAGCCTCCCGTTGAGAGAACGCAATGCCCATAGTCCGTGACAAGAAAATCGAGGTTCTCTTCAGTGCCGAGGACATCGCCCGGCGAATCACCGAAATTGCCGAGGAAGTGGCCCTGAGCGAACTGAAGAACATTCTGGTGGTCTCGATCCTGAAAGGTTCCTTCGTCTTTGCTGCCGACCTCATTCGCGCCTTCCATCGCGCGGGCATGGCGCCCGAGGTGGAATTCATCTCGGTCTCAAGCTACGGCGCCGGAACACAGGCGGGCGAGTTGAGGCTTCTCAGAGATGTCGAATCGGATGTGGCGGGCCGCGACATCATTCTGATCGACGACATCCTCGAATCGGGAAACACGTTGAAATTCACCCGCGATCTTATGCTGTCGCGCGGCGCCAATCGCGTTGCCATCATTGCCCTGCTGGACAAGTCCATGCGGCGCAAGACGAATATTGAAGCCGATTTCGTGGGTTTCGAATGTCCCGACAAGTTTGTTGTCGGATACGGCATGGATGTGGGGCACGCCTTCAGGGAGCTACCCTTTGTCGGCGTTGTAACGGGAGATGCTTAAGTGGCGAAAATACTGCTGGTAGAAGACGATGATTCGGTGCGGGAGTTCGTTGCCCGGGCGCTCGAATCCGATCGTCACGGTGTGGTCAAGGCGGAGAACGGCGAGGAAGGTCTGGAGCTGTTCATCGCCAGCGAGACCGGTTTCGACCTTGTCCTGACCGACATCCAGATGCCGCTGATGGACGGCATCGAAATGAGTCATTCGATCGCCAGGGCGCAGTCAGGCCAGAAAATCCTCATGATGACCGGCTATGCCAATCAGCGCGAGCGCGCCGAGAACCTTTCGAACGTCATCATCGACGTTGTTCAAAAACCCTTCACCCTGCCGGAAATCCGCAAGCGGGTGAGTGAGGCGCTGGCCGCCTGAACACTTCCCGCTTTCAGAAATCGACGGCGATGCCCTTTTTCTCCCAGTCGCCATAGCGCGCAGGGTCCGGCCCGTCGCGGCCGTTGACTTCCCTGGGTCGTGCAGCAGCCTTGTCGGCTTCCTCGCGGCGTTCTGCCGCTTCCGCCAGGGCGCGCCGGGCCGCCTCGGGAAGCTCGTTCTGCCCGCCACCGGCCGGAACAGCCGTTTTCTTTTCCTTCTCTGACATTATCGCGAACCTTCCTTGCGGGCAGTGTGCGGCATTGCAATGAAACAGCCTTCCAATCCCGTCACTTTCCCCCCATACAACGCGCTGAAAACATCTATTGCAAGGGTTGTCCATGAAAGACGGTGCCAGGGGAGCGCAAAGCAGGCAGGTCGCCGCCAGCCTGACAGCGCTCGTCACGGACAAGCAGGCAAGCCTCGATGATCTCACCGATGCCGAGCGGGGATATCGCCCCTATCTCGCCCTCAGCATCGCCGACCAGGGCCTTGCCAGGGCAATCGCGCTGGCGACCCTGCGCCATCGCTGCCGCCTTCAGGCCATGCTGGCAAAATGCTGGGACCGCCCGCCACCGAAACGGGCAGCCCATCTCCATGCAGTGCTGGAAACCGCCCTTGCGCAGATCGCTTTCATGAAGGTTCCCGATCAGGCGGCCGTCAACATTGCCGTCTCCCTTGTCGGTCAGAATCCCGCCACCGCCCGCTTCCGCGGCTTCGCCAATGCGGTTCTGCGGAATGCGGCAGGCAGGCTCGAAGCCCTGAAGCAGGAAACGCAGGATGTTTCTCCATTTCCGAACTGGCTTTCCCGGCAGTTGCAGCGCGACCACGGCAAGGAAAAGACACGGGCCATGGGCCGGCAGTTTGCCTTCGAGCCGACACTCGACATCAATGCCAGGCCAGGCCCCGGCCGAACCCTCCCGGAAGCAATCCGCCTGCCGGGCGAAAGCCACCGCCTCGCCGGTTCGCTGCCGGTTCGCGACCAGCCCGGCTACGCAGAGGGCGACTGGTGGGTACAGGACGTTGCCGCCGCCCAGCCCGTACGCCTCCTCGATCATTGCATGGAAGGCGGCATTGCCGGCAGGACGGTAGCCGATCTGTGTGCGGCGCCGGGCGGCAAGACCATGCAGCTTGCCAGTCTCGGCGCTGACGTGACCGCTGTGGATATCTCCGCCCGCCGCCTTCTCCGGCTTGAGGAAAACCTGAAACGCACGGGACTGCCGGCACAAGTGGTTTGCGCCGATCTGCTCGAGTGGGAACCGGACACGCTTTTCGACGGCATCATTTTAGATGCACCATGTTCCGCTACCGGAACGATACGTAGGCACCCTGACATCCTTTGGAATTTTACTCAGGAAAATATTGAAGTGCTGGCTGCGTTGCAGATGGCGATGATCAGCAGGGCGGCAACGTTGCTGCAGCCCGGCGGCGTGCTCGTCTATGCCAATTGCTCGCTGCTGAAGGCCGAGGGTGAAAATCTGGTCACAACGGCGGATTTCCCCGGCATCTCCCCGATCCGCCTTTCAGCAGATGCGCTGCCCGGCCTTGAATTCTGCATCAACGGCCAGGGCAATTTTCGCTCGCTTCTCCATTACCTCGACCTGGGCGATACAGCACGCTCCGGCATGGATGGTTTCTTCTGCGCCTGCTTCAGAAAGGACAGCGCCGCATAAAACGCTGCGCCTGCCATTGCAGACAAATATTCAATATGATCCGCCAATGAGTTATGAGCAGATAGGGAGGACGCCGGTCCCGAATCGGTTCGATGCGGCCAATGGAACACTTGAGTGCTTAGCCAGGATATCTCTTCAACAGGGCTTGCCCTGCGCGAAGCCGCGCGGCGCGCGGTCAACCGGCTTACCGGTCCCACCCTGTTGAATCGCCTGATGCCGGCAGCCACGCCCGGCCGACTGCTGATCGCTCCGAAGGACCTGCGCACGACCGATCCTTCCACTGCGCAGGACATCTACGCCGGCCGGTTTTTTCTTGCCGGAAAACTCATAGAGACCGGCGGCAGGGATCCCTTCACCATCCAGGACGCACCGCGAAGCTGGCAGCGCGAACTGCATGCCTTTGGCTGGTTCAGGCATCTGGAGGCCGATGGCAGCGCCTTGCCGAAACAGAATGCCGCCGCCCTACTTGGCGACTGGCTCAACCACCGCTTCAGCCGCAGCCACTCCATCGCCTGGGAACCGGAGACCGCCGCCCGCCGCCTGATCACCTGGTTTGCCCACAGCGTCGGTATTCTGGAGGCGATAACCCCCCGCCAGTATCAGCAGTGGCTGAAATCGATCGGCTTTCACATCCGATTTCTGAAGCACAACTATGCGGCATCCGATCCTGGCCTGCCGCGCCTGCTGGTGCGCATCGCGCTCGCCTATGTCTCGATCTGCGTCGACGGACAACAGCAGCAGCTCTCCCGCGCAACGAGACTGCTGGATGCGGAGCTCGCCGAGCAACTGGCCGAGGACGGGATGCATGTCTCGCGAAACCCCGCCGTGGTTCCCGACCTGCTCAGCCTCCTGTTGCCGCTGCGCCAGTCCCATGCCAGCGCCGGGATCGAGCCCTCTCCGACCCTGGTTTCCGCCATTGACCGGCTGATGCTGGCGATGAAGTTCTTTGTACTCGGCGACGGGACGCTTGCCCGCTTCAACGGAATGTCGGCAACAAGAAGCGATCTCCTGGCCACCCTGCTTCAATACGACGACAGTCCCGGCACCGTATCGCCGACCGCGGCCATTGGCGGGTATCAGAGGCTTGCCGCCGGTGACACCGTACTGCTCGCCGACACCGGCAGTCCGCCCTCCGGCAGCCTTTCAAGAACCGCCCATGCCGGCACGCTCGCCTTCGAGATGTCGAGTGGCGACAATCTGGTGGTCGTCAATTGCGGCGCGGCACCCCTCGGAGAATCCGGAGCCCTGGCCCGCCTGGCCAGGGCCACCGCCGCCCACAGCACCGTGACGATCAACGATACCTCCTCTTCGAGAATTTACTCCGGAAGCTGGTTCGCCGGATTGCTGGGTACCCGCTTTGTCTCCACTCCGGGCCAGGTAACGCGCAGTCGCATCGAGAGTCCCGGCGAGCTTGGTTTTTCGGCCAGCCATGACGGTTACTTCCGCCCATTCGGCATTGTCCATCAGCGCACACTCAAACTCTCGACCGATGGCAACCGCATCGAGGCGGTGGACCAGTTCACCGGCCGGCAGGGCCAGCCGCTGCGCAAGAGCGGCAATGCCCGATTTGCCATCCGCTTTCACCTTCATCCCTCTGTCAGCGCGGGTCACACGGCCGGCTCCGACATTCTGCTGATGTGCGGCAATGGCCGTTCGTGGCGCTTCATCTGCGACGACTGGGACGCGATCGTTGATGAAAGTGTTTTCTTCGCCTCGGTTTCCGGTGCCCGCAGAACCACCCAGATCGTTCTCGAAGGCGATGTGGCGGCAACAACGGAAGTCCGCTGGCGGCTGGTCCGCGAACAGATGACGCAGTAGCCGTCCCGGCGCGGCATGCCCGCAAATCTGTGCATTTGCACAACTTAAGACCAAAGAACGGTTATCGCTCCGGGACCGGCATGATATCTGCGGCAGGGACAATCCCCCATATCCAAAGGACCGTTGCCAAACCATGTCCGTCAAATCGAAGAACATTCCCGCTCCCGACCGGGTTCCCGCAAAACGGGCACTGATTTCCGTATCCGACAAGACCGGGATCGTCGGACTGGCCCAAAAGCTCCATGCCGCAGGCATTCAACTGCTTTCCACCGGCGGCACCAGCAAGGCGCTGACGGAAGCCGGCCTGCCGGTAACCGATGTGAGCGAGGTCACCGGATTTCCCGAAATCATGGATGGGCGGGTAAAGACGCTGCACCCGGCGGTCCATGGAGGATTGCTGGCAATCCGTGACGATACGGAGCACGCCGCGGCGATGAAGGAGCATTCGATCGAGGCAATCGACCTCGTCATCGTCAATCTCTATCCGTTCGAGGAAACGGTTGCCTCCGGCGCAGACTATGCCAACGCGGTTGAAAACATCGACATCGGCGGTCCGGCGATGATCCGCGCAGCGGCAAAGAACCATGCCTATGTCGCCATCGTCACCGATCCTGCCGATTATGACCTGCTGACAGCAGAGCTGGAAACCGGCGCCGGATCTACCGGTCTCGAATTCCGCAAGAAGATGGCGGCTCAGGCCTATGCGATGACGGCCCGCTATGATTCGGCGATTTCCTCCTGGTTTGCCGCCCAGATGAACGACCCGTTGCCAAGAACCTTTTCCATCGCCGGAACCCGCGCCGAAGTGCTGCGCTATGGCGAAAACCCCCATCAGCAGGCTGCCTTCTATCGCAGTCAGGAAAGGCGCCCGGGCGTTGCCACCGCCGAACAGTGCCAGGGCAAGCAGCTTTCCTACAACAACATCAACGACACCGATGCCGCCTTCGAGCTGGTCAGCGAGTTCGGCACAGCCACACCGGCAATCGCCATCATCAAGCATGCCAATCCCTGCGGCGTCGCAACGGGCAGCAGCCTTGCCGAGGCCTACCGCAAGGCCTTTGCCTGTGACACCGTCTCGGCCTTCGGCGGCATCATTGCCGCCAACCGGGAACTGGATGCGGAAGCTGCAACCGAAATCGTCAAGATCTTCACCGAAGTCATCATCGCCCCTTCGGCGAGCGAAGAAGCGAAGGCCATCATCGCCGCAAAACCCAATCTGCGGCTGCTCGTAACCGGCGGCCTGGCCGATCCGGCAGCGCCGGGCGTGGCGGTGAAGACCGTTTCCGGCGGCCTGCTGGTTCAGAATCGCGACAATGGCCGCACAAGCGCAAGCGATTTGAAAGTCGTCACCGAGCGCCAGCCCACCGGGCATGAACTCGCCGACATGCTGTTCGCATTTCGCGTCGCCAAGCATGTGAAATCCAATGCCATCGTCTATGTGAAGGACGGTGCCACGGTCGGCATCGGCGCAGGCCAGATGAGCCGGGTGGATTCCTCGAGGATTGCTGCCCGCAAGGCGGTTGATGCTGCTGAAACGGCAGGCGCCGGCGAGCCGGCAACCATCGGCAGCGTGGTTGCCTCCGATGCCTTCTTCCCCTTTGCCGACGGCCTGCTCTCAGCGGTTGAGGCCGGGGCAACCGCTGTCATCCAGCCGGGCGGTTCGATGCGGGATGACGAGGTGATCGCTGCTGCCAACGAGGCCGGAATCGCCATGGTGTTCACCGGCATGCGTCACTTCCGGCACTGACGCATCAAGCAAGCCCGATCTTCGGAACAGGCTCAATCCTCGGGATTGTCCGCCGGGTAGGGCGTGGCGCGGATAAGCAGGTAGCCGACCAGCAGGAAGATCAGGATGACCGCCATTCCGGCGCGCTGGGAAACGGTGATCGAGGTAACGACGCCGATCAGGAACGGCGCCAGGAAACTCGTCGCCCTGCCGGCAAAGGCGTAAAGGCCGAAATACCGGCCGGCCTCATCCTCGGTAACGCTGCGCGCCAGCCAGGAGCGTGACGAAGCCTGCACCGGCCCGAAAGCAAGTCCGATCAGCAGCCCGTAGACGATATAGGCCTTTTCCGCCGGAGTGCCGAACAGGCCGCCACTGTCTTCTCCCGGCAGCGGCATCAGGCCGAACAGCGTGTAGCCCGGACCGGTGGAAATGATGCCGAGCGTTGCGATGAAAAGACAGACGATGGACACCGTCACCACCCATTTCGAGCCGAAGCGGGTATCGAGCCAGGCGGCGGCAAAGCAGCCCGGTATCGCCACGATGTTGAGGATGATCCCGAAAATGCCGATCTCGGCCGTCAGCCAGCCGAACATGGATGCGGCAAAGGCGCCGCCGAGCGCAAGCAGGGCATTGACGCCATCCTGATAGATCATCCGCGCCACCAGAAACCGGAAGACGCCGGCCCGCTGCCGGGCCTCGATGATCGTCGTTTTCAGTTCCGAAAGTCCGCGGCTTACCGCTTCCTTGATCTTGCGCCGTCCGCCGCTGTCCGGGGTGAACAGGAACATCGGCAGCACGAAGATCAGGTACCAGACTGCGGACAGCGGGCCGGTTATCCTGTCGCCTTCCGCCTTGGCCGGATCGAGACCGAACAACGGATCAAGGCCGAGGAAGGTCTTGCCGGTGTCGGGACTTGCAGCCAGGAATCCCACCACGACGATCAGGACGATCATGCCGCCCAGATAGCCGAGCCCCCAGGCAACGTTTGAGATCTTGCCGATTCCTTCTTTCGAAACCAGCCTCGGCAGCATGGAATCGTTGAAGACGATGGAAAACTCCGCCGACACCATGGCAAGCGCGAATATCGCAACGACCAGGAACAGGTTGGCACCGGGCTCTGCAATCCACAGCGTCAGCAGCGCTGCGATCTTGATGACGGCGAAAAAGGCGATCCAGGGTTTTCGCGGTCCGGTCTGGTCGGCAATCGAACCGAGAATGGGCGAAAGTACTGCAATCACCAGCCCGGCAGCCGCGATGCCGTAGGTCCACACCGCCTGACCCTGAGCCGGATTCTCCGCCAGACGGGAGACGAAATACGGGCCGAAGATGAATGTCGTGACGATGGTGAAGAAGGGCTGGGCCGCCCAGTCGAACAACATCCAGCCGAAAATGCCCCGGGACGAGGCCCGTTTTGGCGCGGATTGCCTGCCTGCGCCTTGCGTGCTTCTGCCACCAGCCACTGGCGGTGCTTCCTCAGACACGAGCGATCCTCCCCGCCCCAAACCCGCGCCGGCGGGATCTCCGGCATGTCGGTGCTGCGTGGTTTCCTGCTAAAGGCATTGTCCCGGCAGCCCTGCGAACTATGACAGGAAATCATACGATATGCCAGCTACCTGCGGTTCAATCGCAATTATGTGTTAAACCGGAAAAGCTTCTCTCCTCGCCCGTCCTGCGTCAGCATCACGGCAAGCCGGAATGGGCTGCCAACGGGGGATTCCGCATGCGACCATTCTTGCTGTATGGTCGCCCGAAACCTTGCCGTACCTGCCGGCACGCCAAAACAGGCAGGGCAGCGCCAAGCCGTGGCAGGACAGCAATCTGGAGACCGGAGCCGATGAAAAGCAAATCGCATGACCGCCAGGATGATGCCGCCCGCGCCGAGGAATCGCGGCGGATCCTCGAACGCATCGAGCGCGAATCGGAAACCGTCGCGGCGTCATCAATGGCGCGCACCTCCGATCTCGTCCGCAAGGGCCTTTCCGGCAAGGACGGCACCGACGAGGACACGGACCCGATCGAAGTGCTGGGCAAGCGCATCGGCCGCACGCTCGGCTGGATCGCCATGATCGCGCTGGTGGCTTATTTCATCACTACCTACGTCCTGTAGGCAGGGGCGATGAAGAAGCCGGTCATCGTTATCTCCAGCCACGTCGTGCGCGGGTCGGTCGGCAACCGGGCTGCCGTCTTCGCGCTGGAGACTCGCGGCCATCCCGTCTGGGCGGTGCCGACAGTCATTCTGCCTTATCATCCCGGCCATGGGCCCGCGACCCGGATCGTTCCGGACCGGAATCAATTCGAGGGGTTGCTGGACGATCTGGCGAATTCGAAATGGCTGGACGAGCTCGGCGGCATCCTGACCGGCTACATCGCCGATGCCGCACAGGCGGAAGCTGCAGGCCGCTTCGTCACCCGCCTGAAAGCGAAAAATCCGGATGCAATTCATCTCTGCGATCCCGTCATGGGCGATGATGGCGGGCTCTACGTGCGCGAGGATACCGCCGCCGCAATCAGGACGCATCTGGCAGGCCGTGCCGATATCCTCACGCCCAACCGTTTTGAACTGGAGTGGTTAAGCGGAGAAAGCATTTCCGGCGTCAATGAGGCTCGAAGGGCAGCGGCAAATCTTGCACCTGCCACCGTGCTGGCGACCTCCATTCCCGCGATGATGCGCGGCAACATCGCCAACCTGCTGGTTCATGGAAGTGAAGCCATGCTGGCCGAGCATCGCCAGATCGAAGATCCGCCCAAGGGGCCGGGCGACCTGATCGCAGCGCTGTTTCTTTCCCATCTGCTTGACGGTGAAGCGCCGGACAAGGCCTTGCAGGCAAGCGCCGCCAGTGTGTTTGAAATGGTCGCGAGGGCAGCAAAGCTCGGTGCCGACGAACTCATGCTTGAAATCGATACGGCTTCGATCCAGCGCCCGATGGCGATGGTTTCGACGCGCAAGCTGATCTGAAGACAATGCCGCGGACCGGCTCATCCGAAAGCGCCGAACGACAACCCGCCATGCTGGCTGGAATGGACGGCTGCCGCGCCGGATGGATCGCCGTTCATGCCGAAGCCGCAAGAACCGGCACATGCGCCGCCGCCATGGCGCAAGCGCGTGTCTCGCTCTTCGCCTCAATCGAGGATGCCGCCGAGGCGCTCGGCCCCTCGATCATCCTGGCGGTGGACATGCCCATTGGACTGCCGGACGAAACAGCGAGAGGGGGCAGGGGACCGGAACAGGCCGTCCGCCCCTTTCTGGGAGCCCGGCAATCTTCCGTCTTCTCCATCCCCTCGCGCAGCGCCGTCTATGCCGATACCTATCCTGAGGCTTGCGCGCTGGCACAGAAAACCTCAAACCCGCCGAAGAAGGTTTCCAAACAGGCTTTCAACCTTTTTCCCAAGATCCGCGAACTCGATGGTTTTCTGCAGCGTTTAAAAACCGATCCGGCGCTGGCCGGGATTGACGTTTACGAATGCCATCCCGAATTCGCCTTCACCACGCTGAACGGCGGCAAGGCGATGCAACTGCCGAAGAAGATCAAGTCGCGCGTCAATCCGGCAGGAATCGGTGAAAGAAAGGCCCTGCTGCAGAATCTGGGATTCGACGCGCTGTTTCTTGACAAAGGCGCGGCGGGCTTCAGGACTTCCGAAGCAGCGCAGGACGATTTCCTCGATGCCTGTGCCTGCTTCGCCATTGCCTGGCGTCTGCAACAAGGACTTGCTCATCCGCACCCGGAACAATACAAACGCGACGCGTACGGATTGCCCATTGCCATTTGGGCCTGAATTGAAAACGGGCATGGCCGGCGCAATTGAGCCTGCCGCATTGCCTGAAGAGAAATGCCGATGAAGAATTTTCCCGAACGTCTTCTTGCCGGATACCGTGATTTCATGGACGGGCGCTATACTGCCGAGCGCGATCGTTATACCGAGCTTGCCGATACCGGTCAGAAACCGGAAATTCTGGTCATAGCCTGCTGCGATTCCCGCGCCGCGCCGGAAACCATCTTCAATTGCGGCCCCGGCGAGCTCTTCGTGGTCCGCAACGTTGCAAACCTGGTACCGCCCTATGAGCCGGACGGCACCTATCACGCCACCTCCGCTGCGCTTGAATTCGCCGTACAGGCGCTGCGCGTCAAACATATCCTGGTCATGGGCCATGGCCGCTGCGGCGGCATTTCGGCAGCGCTCGATCCCGGCGACAAGCCGCTTTCCCCCGGCGATTTCATCGGCCGGTGGATGAGCATGCTGGCGCCGCTCACAGAGCAGATTTCCTCCTCGGAAGTCCTGACCAAGGGGGAGCGCCAGACGGCGCTGGAGCGCATTTCCATTCGCAACTCCATCGCCAATCTGATGACCTTTCCTTGTGTCAATATTCTTGCCGGCCGCGGGAAACTCGCCCTGCACGGCGCATGGTTCGACATCTCCAGCGGCGAACTGTGGGTCATGGACCCCGACACCGGCGATTTCAGCCGTCCGGGCCGGTGACCGGCAGATCCGGACCGTTTCAACAAGGGGCAACCAATGACACCTGCACTGTTTTCGGGAAAATCTGGACGTCACGCCGCCGGCATCCTGCTGGCGGCCCTGGCCGCCGTTTCCATTGCCGGCTCTGCAGCCGCCAATGGCAATCTGCCGGCACCGGTTCAGGCCTGGTATCAGGCTTTGAGGGATGTCGATCGCGCCGGACTTGAAAACCTGTTGACCGATGACGCCCGGATCGACTTGCGCGATCTCGGCGTCGTTCAGACCAGGAGCGAGTTTCTCGATTCACTCGATGCCTGGGCCGAAGCCAACAAGGGTGCGGAAATCCTGACCCGCCAGGGCAAGGGCGAGGGAATAACGGTAGAGGTCTGTTACCGCTTTCCTTCCAACGAGGCGTTGTTCGAGGAGAGTTTCGAGCTGGCAGGCGAAAAGATCGCGCTGTCCGTCCAGAGGCAGATTTCCGAAAGCTGCCAGGGGTTCTGACCCGGGGTCCGGAAAAGCCGCATCTTCCGGCTGCAAACGGTATACAGGCCGCACAAACTCATCCACTTGGGGCGTTATTGGATGAGCCTGGCGGCCTGTTCCCGAGAGGGAAGCTCTCATTGGACCCGGCACCTGAACTGCTGCTCAAGCGCCAGTAGGCCTTGTTTAGACCAGCCGGATCGTGCGGGGTGTGCAATCCGTCACAGCGTGAGAGAAACAAATCGGCATCGCCGGCGAGCCGCCAAACGGACACAACATCCCTTCCGGTCCGGCACATCGCTAGAGGCTGAACAGAGGGCCGCCGACGGACATGAGACAACCGGCCGGCCGGCATGCCTGCGGGCAGAAAGCCGCACGCCAACGATGGCTTCAATCGGTTTCGGCATGTTGGGAAAACTGGAGCGGGCGATGGGATTCGAACCCACGACCCCAACCTTGGCAAGGTTGTGCTCTACCCCTGAGCTACACCCGCTCAACCGCCGCCGGACCAAGGCCCCGCGACCGCGCCTCTATGGCTGAATCCGAGTTTGATTGCAACCACTTTGTTGTCGCCCGGCCGGCGATGCGCGGATTTTCCGCCGCGATGGTAAAAGGTGGTTATACAGGGTCAAAACCGGCGGCCTCTCCGTGCCGCCTGCGGTTGACATGTTTTTTGATCGCGCCCAAACAGGGCACCGCAATTTCGACGTCACGGCATGAGATCCCATGAGTTTAGATCCGCAATCAGAAGTTCAAATCCGCCGCGTGCCGGCGAGCCCGGAAGACCTGTTCAGACTTCTGGACGATTTGGGCATTTCGCACGAGACCCGTCATCACGCGCCGGTTTTCACTGTCGAGGAATCCGAACATGTCACGGCGATGATTCCCGGCGGTCATACCAAGAACCTGTTTCTGAAGGACAAGAAGGGCAATTTCTTCCTGATCGTCGCCGGCAATCATGCTAGGATTCCCCTCAACCGGGTTCACGGGCTGATCGGCGCGCAAAGCCGTGTCTCCTTCGGCAATGCGGAAAAACTCATGGAACTGCTCGGCGTGACGCCCGGCTCTGTCAACGCCTTTGCGCCGATGAACGATCACGAAAACCGGGTCAGCGTCATCATCGACGAACCACTGCTGGAAAACGACCGGATCAACTGCCACCCATTGATCAACGACAAGACAACCACCATCTCCCGGGAAGACCTGCTGCGCTTTCTTGAGCATGTCGGCCACACGCCTCAGGTGATTCGACTGTCCGAGCCGGAAGGCGCCTCACAGGAGTAAAGACGGGATACCGGCCATGAGCACAGACAAATACGGATTCGGAAACCAATTCTCTGCTGGCGTGAATTACGACCAGAAGCCGTCGCAGCAACCCGCCGGGGAGGCTGCCGGCACATTGGGCGGAGCAGGCGGCCATGTGCCCTCTCCGGTTACCCTCGATCTCGGCACGCAGGCCGGGTCGGTCCCGGTCAAGGATATTTCTACTGCCGAATTCATGACGGAAGTCATCGACGGCTCTAGGGACGTGCCGGTGCTTGTCGATTTCTGGGCGCCATGGTGCGGGCCCTGCAAGCAACTTGCCCCGGCGCTCGAAGCGGCCGTCGCCAGGGCCGGCGGCCGGGTTCGGCTCGTCAAGATGAACATCGACGAGCATCCCGAGGTTGCCGGGCAAATGGGCATTCAGTCGATTCCCGCCGTGGTGGCCTTCGTCAATGGCCAGCCGCGGGATGCCTTCATGGGCGCCCGGCCGGAGCAGGAAATCACCAAGTTCATCGAAAAGCTGGCAGGTCCTTCCGGCCCCTCCAAACTGGAGGAGGCACTGGAGATGGCCGCCGGTCTTGCAGAACAGGGGCAGGTTGAGGAAGCTGCCGGCATTTATGGCGCCATACTGCAGCAGCAGCCCGACAATGCCGATGCCCTGGCCGGCTATGGCAGCATGTTGCTGAAAGAGGGAAAATTGCGGAGGCCAAATCCGTTCTGGAAATGGCGAATGTTTCCGGCCATCAGGGTCTGGACTCTTCTCGCCGCCGTCGGGTACTGGCGGGCGGCCGGAAGTTCCGGAGTCGGCGTTTCGCCGAGCTTGAAGCAAGGCTTGCGGCCAATCCCGCCGATCATCAGGCGCGGTTCGACCTGGCTATTGCCCTCAACGGTGCCGGAAAGCGGGAAGAGGCGGCCGACCACCTGCTGGACATCATCGCCAGGAACCGGGAATGGCAGCAAGACGGCGCCCGCACACAGCTCCTGAAGTTCTTCGAATCCTGGGGCCCGATGGATCCGGCAACCCTTGCAGCGCGGCGCAGGCTCTCTTCCCTGCTGTTCTCCTGATTGCCTCCGGAACCCGCACCGACTCCGAAGCCACCCTTGAGTTCCGGAGCAAACGCACCATTTGAAGTGTAACCGCGAACGGATTTGAAAGCCGCATGCGGCAGAGGACGCGACGGAAAGCCGGAAACAGCATCATGAGAGCCGGAAACGCAGAATATCGGGCCAGTCTGGATTTCCCGGACATCATGCCGATTTTTCCCCTGGCCGGCGCCCTGTTGCTGCCCGGCGGCAACCTGCCGCTCAACATTTTCGAGCCGCGTTATCTCGCCATGACCGATCATGCGCTTTCCAGCCATCGCCTGATCGGCATGATTCAGCCCGATCCGGCGGCAGGCGCCGGGGAAGCCGAGCCGGCACTTTGCAGAATGGGCTGTATCGGAAGGCTGACCGCATTCCAGGAAACCGGCGATGGCCGCTATGCGATCAACCTGACCGGCATTTGCCGCTTCACCATCGACAGCGAACAACCGCTGCTCAACGGCTTCCGGCAGGTGCGGTTCGCAATATGCGAGGACGATCTCGATTTCGGCCATCGCGGCGAGGAGAGTGCGGCGCTTCACGACCGCGACGGGTTGCTCGACACGCTGCGCAAATACCTCGCGGCAAACGGCATGAGCGCAAACTGGAGCGGTTGAACAGACGGACGATGAAACCCTGGTCACCGCCCTGTGCATGATGTCGCCCTACGGCCCGGCCGAAAACGAGCGCTGCTGGAAGCCGGCGATCTCAACACCCCGCGCCGAGACCCTGATCGCCATTACCGGAAATCGCCCTTGCCAGAAACGGCGAGAGTTCGGCAATCCGGTAATGCGCATCCGCTCCGGCTGCCTTTTACGTACGTCTTCTGCCAGCCGGATAACCTGCGGCCATGCCTGATACGCCCAAGCCCGATCCCTATCTTCTTTCCACGCTGGTCTGCCCGGTGTCCGGCGGCATGCTGAGGCTCTCGCCGCAAGGAAACGAACTCGTTTCGCCCGGCGCGCGGATTGCTATCCCATCCGGGACGGCATACCGATCATGGTGCCCGGCGAGGCGAGAGCCCTTACGGAAGCCGAAATCGCGGCGCTGGCAGGCAGGAAATCGAAAAGGAAATGACGTTCAGATCGGTTCGCCGCGCAGCAATCGCGGATTGCCGGGCCGGTTACCGGCCGCCTGTGCGATGAAAACGTTTTTCAGGCCCGGCATCCGGTCCACCATGCCAAGCCCCACATCGCGCATGATGCGCAGCAGCGGATTGTCGTTGGAGAACAGCCGGTTCAGCACATCGGTCGTCACGCCCATGCGCACCGTGTCGAAGCGCCGCCACATCTGATAGCGTTCCAGAACCGACAGCAGGCCGATATCGAGCCCCAGCCGGTCGGCTTCGACAACCGTCTCGGCAAGAGCTGCCGCATCCTTGAAACCGAGATTAAGACCCTGGCCGGAGATCGGGTGCACGCCATGAGCCGCGTCGCCGACCAGTGCCAAACGGTTCTTCACCGTCTCCCGCGCCAGTGTCAGCCCGAGCGGAAAGGCCTTCTTCGGCCCGTCCAGCGAAATCTCGCCCAGCTTGTGGCCGAAACGGCGCTCCAGTTCCAGTTCGAAGGCAAAATCGTCCAGCGCCATCAGCCGTTCGGTATCGCGGCTGCTTTCCGTCCACACCAGCGAGGAGCGCTTTCCCTTCAGCGGCAGGATGGCGAACGGACCGGCCGGCAGGAAATGCTCTTCCGCCCTGCCGCGATGATCGCGTTCATAGACAGTGGTGACGATGCCGAACTGGTCGTAGGGCCAGTGAACGACCTTGATTCCGCCATTTCCCGCAGTTTCGAGCGCACCCCGTCGGCGGCAACGAGCAGCTTGCATTGCACTTCCTCGCCGCTTGTCAGTGACACGCCCATCGAGGCTTCCCCCTCGGTGAAGGCGGAAACGCCGGTCGAATAGCGCTGCTCGACCCCGAGCTCGGCTGCCCGCTTGCGCAGGGCACGCACCATGGTGCGGTTGGGAACCATATGGGCAAACGGCTCGCCGGGTGTGCCGGGAGCCGTGTCGGCACTGTCGCCGGAATCAGGAACCTGGCCGAAGGTCAGGAATACCGGCCTGGCTACATCGCTCAGTTTCGAGTCGGTCACGATCATTTCGTGGATGGGCTGGGCATCGGCCTCGATTTCACCCCACACGCCGAGTGTTTTCAGCATTCGGCAGGCTGCGGCAGCGATCGCCGAGGCCCGCTCATCGCGTTCCAGCGCGCTTTCATCGGCAAATTCGGCCACCAGTATCCGCATGCGCGGCGACTGTTCTGCAATGGCCACCGCCACGCAAAGGCCGACATAACCGCCTCCGGCGACTACAATATCGTAGGGCCTGCTGACCATCTTTCCCGCCTTTGCGGCAGTCCGCCTGGAATTCTTGCTATTCATGGGGTTCATGCTACGACAAGCGCCCGGCCAAGTCGATCACGGCCTCAATTCCAAATCGTCGCACATGTCCTGCAGTCCGAGGTTGCCACATTGTCGAAAGCCGTAGAAACCCTGCTGTCCACCCTTGATCTGGAGCCCATCGAGGTAAACCTGTTTCGCGGCATAAGCCCCAAGGTCGGCTGGCAACGCGTTTTCGGTGGTCAGGTTATCGGTCAGGCACTGGTAGCAGCCCAGAGAACCGTTGAAGCGCAGCGCAAGGTACACTCTTTGCACGGGTATTTCATGCGGCCCGGCGATCCCGAAAACCCGATCATCTACGAGGTCGACCGTATCCGCGACGGCGGCAGCTTCACCACCCGCCGTGTGGTGGCGATCCAGCACGGTCATGCGATCTTTTCCATGTCGGCATCCTTTCAGATCGAGGAAAGCGGGCTTGAACACGCCATCGACATGCCCGATGTGCCACGCCCCGAACAGCTGGCCAGCGAAAAGGAACTGGCCGAGCAGTTCATCGACCATGCGCCGGAAAATGTAAGAAAATACTGGCAGCGCGAACGGCCGATCGAACTGCGCCCGACCGATCTCACCCACTACATCTCGCGGAAAAAACTGCCGCCGCGCCAGCACGTCTGGTTCCGCGCCACCGGCCCCTTGCCGGATAATCCCGCCATTCAGGCTGCCGTTCTGGCCTATGCTTCCGACATGACCCTGCTAGACACATCCCTCTATGCCCACGGCCGGGCGGTGTTCGATCCGGCATTGCAGGTTGCGAGCCTCGATCATGCCATGTGGTTCCACCGCCCCATCAATATGGAAAAATGGCATCTCTACACCCAGGACAGCCCCAACTCCTCCGGTGCCCGCGGCTTTACCCGCGGCAGTATCTATTCCGAGGACGGCGAACTGGTCGCATCGGCCGCCCAGGAGGGCCTGATACGGCTTCGCGACCCTGCTCACAAAACCGGAGCCTGAGGCTTGTCACATCTTTGCCCAAAAAGTTATCAAATTATTAATATTGCCTAATATTTAGGCATATTTCTTCTGCGCTGCGGCATAAAAGATTCCTTCCGTAATAAAATATCGCAATGAATTCAACTGACTGTCAGTTTTTTTCAAAACTGGCACGCCGCTTGATTCTATTTTCCCGTTCACACCTGTGACCTTTGGGTTTGCAGGGCAGAGAAACCGAGAGGGCCGGCTGCGGCGCAGGCTCCTGCATGAATGGGTGAAACATGAAACTCATAACAGCGGTCATCAAGCCGTTCCGCCTCGATGCCGTTCGCGAAGCGCTGACAGCCTTGGGGATCGAGGGCCTGACAGTGACCGAAGTGAAGGGTTACGGACGGCAGAAGGGTCACACCGAAATCTACCGGGGGGCAGAATACGCAGTTCATTTCCTTCCCAAACTGAAACTGGAAATCGCCGTCAAGAAAGACCTTGCCGACAAGGCAGTCGAGGCCATCGCCGAGACCGCCAGAACCGGCCAGATCGGCGACGGCAAGATTTTCGTCCTCGACCTCAAGGAAGTGGTCCGCATCCGCACCGGCGAAAAGAACGCCGACGCGCTTTGAGCGGCACGACTCACGATCAAACGAAGGAATAGCAACATGCGATCGAAAACCAAGACACTTGCACCGGACGCCATCGGCAGCCGTGCTCTATTGGCGGGCGGCGTGGTACTCGCCGGTCTCGCCGCGCTCATGATGTTCGCGTCGGGCGCCGCAGCCCAGGACACCGCCGCACCCGAGGCTGCCGCAGCAGCCGACACCGCCTACATCTTCAACACCCTGCTGTTCTTGATCGGCGGCTTTCTCGTCATGTGGATGGCGGCAGGCTTTGCCATGCTCGAGGCCGGCCTGGTGCGTTCGAAGAACGTCTCCATGCAGTGCGCCAAGAACATCGGCCTCTACTCCGTTGCCGGCATCATGTACTGGCTGATCGGCTACAACCTGATGTATACCGGCGTCGACGGCGGCTATATCGGTACCTTCTCGCTGATCTACGGCATGGATCCGGTCGGCCTTGAAGGTGCGGATTCCGCTGCCCTGCTCGACACCGGTTACTCCACAGCCTCCGACTGGTTCTTCCAGATGGTGTTCGTGGCAACCGCCGCTTCCATCGTGTCGGGTACACTGGCAGAGCGCATCAAACTGTGGCCGTTCCTCGGCTTCGTTGTCCTGCTGACCGGCTTCATCTACCCGATTGCCGGCTCCTGGCAGTGGGGCGGCGGCTGGCTGTCCGAAATGGGCTTTTCCGACTTCGCCGGCTCGACCCTCGTTCACTCGGTCGGTGGCTGGGCAGCCCTCACCGGTGCCCTCATCCTTGGTGCACGCAAAGGCAAGTATCATAGCGGCGGCGTAACCCCGATGCCGGGTTCATCCATCCCGCTTGCCACGCTTGGCACCTTCATCCTGTGGCTCGGCTGGTTCGGCTTCAACGGCGCTTCCCAGCTCGCCATGGGCACCATCAGCGATGTCTCCGACGTTTCGCGCATCTTCGTCAACACCAACATGGCCGCCGCCGCAGGCGTCGTTGTCACCATGATCCTCCTGCAGCTCATCTACAAGAAGGTCGACGTCACGATGACCCTCAACGGTGCGCTGGCTGGTCTGGTTGCCATCACCGCCGAACCGCTCGCTCCGAGCGTGTTGCAGGCCGTGTTCATCGGCGGCGTTGGCGGCGTTATCGTCGTGCTGACCGTACCGCTGCTCGACAAGCTGAAAATCGACGATGTGGTCGGCGCTGTTCCGGTCCACCTGTTTGCCGGCATCTGGGGAACGTTCATCGTGCCGCTTTCCAACTCCGGTACATCCTATGGCGTTCAGCTGATCGGTATCGTCTCCTACGGCATCTTCACCATCGTTACCTCGGCAATCGTCTGGCTCATCTTCAAGGCGGTCGTCGGCATCCGGGTCAGCGAGGAAGAGGAAATGCTCGGCCTCGACAAGGCGGAAATCGGTGTCGAAGCCTATCCGGAATTCGCCACCCACTAGTTTCTTGCCAGCCGGCAGGAGGTTCGCGCCCCCTGCCAGCGCCTGCCCAGGCAAGAAGAACGGAGGCCCGCAAGGGCCTCCGTTTCCTTATGTGGGCCCTGCATTTTCCACCGCCAGCATTCCCCATGGTTAACAGGTGATTAACCTTCCGCCGCTAGGTTTGATCGCATCATTCGGCATGCTTTTTCGGAGCATGCCTGCAACCAGGGCAGATCGGGGTTTCAGGAAGTTCCGGAAAACCCGCATACGCCAGCAAATCTAGGGACGGGCGAATCATTCCGGCAGCACTTTTAGATGCGCCGCAATGACCCGGGAGCGGACACCATGCGATCAGCCAGTACGGCTAACCATGCGGATTTCTCGAGCGGCAACACGGAGCTGGGAGAAACCTATTCGAGCCGGTTTTCGGGTCAGATCGGCGTATTGCTGGGGCTGGCAATCCTGATTGCCGTTGCCATTGCCTTTGCCAGTCTCGCAACCTGGTCGGTCGACGATCCCAGCCTTTCGAGCGCAAACGGCCGCGAAATACAGAATGCCGGCGGCGCCTGGGGCGCCGTCTTTGCCGACCTCGCCATTCAGTTCTTCGGGCTTGCCGCGCTTATTTTCATTGTTCCGCCCGCCGTCTGGGGCTGGCTCAAGCTGATCCAGAAGCCGATTGGCGCCACGCGCCGGCGCGCTGCAGCCTGGCCCGTAGCCGTTCTGGTTTCGGCGGCGGCCTTCGCTTGCCTGCAGCGCCCTGAAAGCTGGCCCCTTCCTTCCGGTCTTGGCGGTCTTTCAGGCGATATCATTCTGAAAATTCCCGCCATGATCTTCGGCGGCTACCCGTCCGGCTTCATCGCTGCTGTGCTCTTTGCTGTACTTGCGGTCCCGGCCGCCATGCTGACGCTTTATGCCTCCGGCCTGCTGCTGCGGCAGAACAGGGCCAAATCGCTTACCATCGATCCCGAAACCGGCGAAGTGTTCGAGGAAGAGGAAACCACCGGCTGGCTCCTCGGCGCACTGGCCCATTTCTGGCTGGTTGCCCGCAGCCTCCTGCTGCGCCGCCGCAGACAGTCTCATCCAAGGCCAGCACATGAAAGCGGCGACTTCGACATTGGCGAGGCCGGCCAGCGCACCGCAGTACAGCCAGCCGCGAGACCCGGGATCGCCGCCCGCACCACCACCCGTATCGCGACCTTGTGGAGCACCCTGACGGCACCGCCCGATGACGGGCTTGAAAACCTTCACCAGGAAATCCGCAGCGAGCCCGAATTCAGTGCAGGGCCAGCCATTTCCGGCAGCGGACAGGACAATGCGTTCATCACTGCTCCGGAGACGGCGCCGGATTACGGCGAAACCGTCTATAATCCGCAGGCTGAGTACGAAGAGATCGCCGACCAGTGGGCGGAACAGGTGCCGCCACAGCCATCTGCAGCCGCCCCGGCCGGCCGCGTTTCCGAACCTGCTCCCAAACCGGTTCAGGGCACACGGGTTGTACGCGAGGCCCAGCAGTCCCTGCAACTGGCGCAGAACTTCGAGCTGCCGCAGCTTTCCTTCCTCGGCGAAGCCAGGAACCTGGTTCAGGACGCTTCACTCTCGGCCGAGGCGCTGGAGGCCAATGCCCGCCTGCTCGAGGGCGTGCTGGAGGATTTCGGCGTCAAGGGCGAGATCATCAATGTGCGCCCCGGCCCGGTCGTCACCCTCTACGAACTGGAGCCTGCACCCGGCATCAAGTCGTCCCGTGTCATCGGCCTCGCCGACGATATCGCCCGCTCGATGAGCGCGATTGCCTGCCGTGTCGCCGTCGTGCCCGGCCGTAACGCCATCGGCATCGAACTGCCGAACCAGCGCCGCGAAACCGTCTATCTGCGTGAAATCCTTTCCGCCAAGGACTACGAGGAAACCAGGCAGAAACTTGCCCTGGTGCTCGGCAAGACCATCGGCGGCGAGCCTGTGATCGCCGATCTCGCCAAGATGCCTCACCTGCTGGTTGCCGGCACCACCGGCTCGGGCAAGTCGGTTGCCATCAACACGATGATCCTGTCGATCCTCTACCGCCTGACGCCCGATCAGGTGAAGATGATCATGATCGACCCCAAAATGCTGGAACTGTCGATCTATGACGGGATTCCCCATCTGCTGACGCCGGTGGTCACCGATCCGAAGAAGGCCGTTGTCGCGCTGAAATGGACCGTGCGCGAGATGGAAGAGCGCTACAAGAAAATGTCGAAGCTCGGCGTGCGCAACATCGACGGTTTCAACCAGCGCCTCGAACAGGCCCGCAAGAAGGGCGAAAGCCTGACGCGTACCGTACAGACCGGATACGACCGAGACACTGGCGAGGCGATCTTCGAAACCGAGGAACTCGACCTTCAGCCGATGCCCTACATTGTTGTCATCATCGACGAGATGGCCGATCTGATGATGGTTGCCGGCAAGGATATCGAGGGCGCCATCCAGCGGCTTGCCCAGATGGCCCGCGCCGCCGGCATTCACGTCATCATGGCGACCCAGCGCCCCTCGGTCGACGTTATTACCGGCACGATCAAGGCGAACTTCCCGACCCGCATTTCCTTCCAGGTAACCTCGAAGATCGATTCGCGCACCATTCTGGGCGAGCAGGGCGCCGAACAGCTGCTCGGCATGGGCGACATGCTCTACATGGCAGGCGGCGGGCGCATCCAGCGCGTCCACGGACCTTTCGTCGCGGACGACGAGGTTGAAAAGGTCGTCAGCCACCTGAAGACCCAGGGCGTGCCGCAATATCTCGATGCCGTTACCGAAGAGGAAGAGGAGGGCGAAGGCGGCATGGCCGACGGCGATGATGATCCGCTCGCCAACTCCAACGACATCTACGATCAGGCAGTCTCCGTGGTGTTGCGCGACCGCAAGGTTTCGACCAGCTACATCCAGCGCCGTCTGGGCATCGGCTACAACCGGGCTGCCAGCCTGATCGAACGCATGGAACAGGAAGGGCTGATCAGCCCGGCAAACCACGCCGGAAAGCGGGAAATCCTGGTTCCAGGCGAAGATGAGACCATTTGAGGCGCCCGATAGCATACGGACGCCTTGATTTGGCCCAATCGCGGAGCGACATGTTCGCCCGACTCATGATCTGAACTGCGGGCCGTTCCGCCGCCCGACGGAGTGAAAGAATGATCAAGACCCCGTTTTCAGCGTTCACCACCCCGGCAGTCCTGCGTCGTGCGGCATCTGCCCTGGTGCTGCTGGTTCTTGCCGCCGCGCCCGGAGCCGCCGATATCCGTTCCGATACACTCCAGGCGCTGCGTGAACATTATGCCAAGGTGCCGACGATGAAGGGGGAGTTCCTGCAGTTCGGCCCGAAAGGCGAACAGAGCAGCGGCACCTTCGCCATCAAGCGGCCGGGCAAGGTGCGCTTCGACTATGAGGCGCCATCCCCGATTGAAGTGGTCTCAAACGGGCTGGCGGTAATGGTGGTCAACAACAAGCTGAAGACCTTTGATTCATATCCGCTGAAGAACACGCCGCTGAAGCTGCTGCTCGACGACAAGCTCAACATCAGCGACAAGGCCATTCTGGATGTCTCGGTAAGCGACGACCTGACCACCGTCGTACTTGGCGACAAGCAGATTTTCGGCGACTCGATCATCACCCTGCAGTTCGAATCGGAAACCTTCGAGCTTCGCCAATGGACCATCAAGGACGCCCAGGGCAAGGAAACCTCGGTTTCGGTTTTCAACGTCGAAAACAATGTCGATCTGTCGAACCGGTTGTTCCAGATCAACAAGGCGTCCTACAAGCGCAAGAACTGAAACAGGCGCATCCGGGATGGATTGCGAGAAAGCCGGGGAAATTCCACCCGGCTTTTTTCTTTGCCTTGAACCTGCTGGCGCAACCCGGCAGATTGCGGCACTGGAGCGATTTCGATTTTGACAGAATCGAAAAAATCGAAATGCGCAAATAAATTCAGTAGCTTGCTGAAGCTGTCCGTTTACACCTAACGGTGAAACGGTCTAGCAAACGGAGTTTTCCATGCCGCTTTCCATTGCCACCTGGAACATCAATTCGGTCCGGCTGAGAGCCGGTCTCGTCGAGAAGCTTCTCACGGAGCATGAGCCTGACATCCTGTGCCTGCAGGAAATCAAATGCATGAACGACCAGTTTCCGGCCAAGGTCTTCAACAAGCTCGGCTATGTGTATCAGGCCGTTCACGGCCAGAAGGGCTATCACGGCGTCGCCACGGTTTCGAAACGGCCGCTCTCGGAAATCAACTCCGTCGATTACGTCTCCATGGGCGACACCCGCCACATCGCCACCTGCTTTACGGCCGGCGGCAAGATGATCAACCTGCACAATTTCTATGTGCCTGCCGGCGGCGACGAACCCGATCCCGTCAGGAATCCGAAGTTCGACCACAAGCTCAAATTCGTCGACGAGATGAAAGCGCTGCAGTCGATCGATAAAAGCAGGCCGTCGATTCTGGTTGGCGATCTCAACATCGCCCCTTACGAAAACGATGTCTGGTCGCACAAGCAGCTTCTGAAAATCGTCAGCCACACCCCGGTGGAAACCGAAGGCCTGCTTGATGTCCTGAACAGGGGGGATTGGCGCGACCTCATCCGCCAGCACATTCCCATGGAGGAAAAGGTCTACACCTGGTGGAGCTACCGGGCGCGCGACTGGGCTGAAAGCGATCGCGGCCGCCGGCTCGACCACATCTGGAGTGCACCGGAACTGGCCGAAAGACTGCAGTCCATCGATATCCTGCGCGAGGCACGCGGCTGGGAGAAGGCTTCCGACCATGTGCCGGTAATTGCCCGTTTCGATCTGGACTGATGCAGCGCCCGACCGTGTGGCGCAATCAGTCTTCACCGTCCTGCGGCTCGATGGCAAGATGCAGGTTGGGGATGCTTTCCATCTTGTGATGGACTTCGCTCATGTCCTTCATCATCAGCCGCACCGAATCCGCCAGCCGCCGGTGCATGGAAGCCGCAAGTTCCGGATATTCCCGCAGCATGCGCAGAAACAGTTCCCGCGGCATGAAGATCAGTTCGCAATTGGTCCGCGCAATCGCATTGGTCACCCGGCGATTGCTGGTCACCAGCGCCACCTCGCCGACAAGGCTTCCCGCCAGCTGGCTCGACAGGATCTTTTCGCGGTTTCCGGCCATTACCGTCAGATCGAGCTGCCCCTTGACGATCACATAGCCGCCATCGGATGCGTCGCCTTCCTGAAACAGCACCTCGCCGCCACGCAGAAACAGCCGCCGCGAGCCGAATGCCAGCAGGCGCAGCTGTTCCGCCGGAAACCCATCGAACAGGGTAATTCCCCCAAGCAGTTCTATGTCGTCGGAAAGCGCCATGACTGCCCCATATCACATAAGCGCAGCGCGCAAGCAGCAAAAAGCCGCCCGGAAGGGCGGCTTTCACGGCTAATTCCGTCAATCCGGCGTCAGGGAACCAGCTTGTAGCCGCCGCCCTCGGTTACGAGAATGCGTGCATTGGAGGGGTCCTTCTCCACCTTTTGGCGCAGCCGGTAGATATGGGTCTCCAGCGTATGGGTGGTAACACCGGAATTGTATCCCCAAACCTGTTCCAGCAACTCGTCCCGGCCGATGATCTTTTCCTCGGCCCGGTAGAGATACTTCATGATCGCGGTTTCCTTTTCGGTCAGCCGGATTTTCTGGCCGCTGTCCTCGATCAGCATCTTCTGGGACGGCTTGAACGTGTACGGTCCGATTGAGAAAACCGCATCCTCGCTCTGCTCGTGGGTACGCAGTTGGGCCCGGATACGGGCCAGCAGAACGGCAAACCGGAATGGCTTGGTCACATAGTCGTTTGCACCGGCCTCAAGCCCCAGGATCGTGTCCGAATCCGTGTCATGGCCGGTCAGCATGATGATCGGCGCCTTGAAGCCGCCCTTGCGCAGCAGTTTCACCGCTTCGCGCCCGTCCATGTCGGGCAGGCCGACATCCATGACCAGAAGGTCCACATGGCCGTTGCGGGCAGCCTGAATGCCCTTGGTCGCGCTGGCCTCGCTCGAAACGGCGAATTCCTCATAAAGGGAAAGCTGTTCGGTAAGCGCCTCGCGCAGTTCCTCATCATCGTCCACGAGGAGAATGGTCCGTGCTGTCATGTCTTTTCTCCGTGCCTGCTTGCAGGCATCTTAACGGCCATGGTCCGTCTCGATGATCTAGGGCGATTCGGCCATGGTTTCCAAGGTTGCGCCTTGATAGGCTGAATCGAAACCGAAAAAAAGGCGATCACATTCGAACTCAAGCGAGCGTGATTGCAAACCGGAAAATGTGAAATCGCGTGATCGAGCACAGCCACAACAGCCTGAAAATACGGCGAAAGCCGGGAAACAGCCGATCTTCGGGCCTTCTTTTGGCTGGCAACAGCATCATTGCCTGCCTGTTGGGGAAAGCCGGAATATCCGCCAACAAGCACGAAGGCGATGGCGCAACACCGTCAGGCCGTTATGAACTCCTGTTCGGTTTCTACCGGCCGGACCGGATCAGGCCACCGGTAACAGGCCTGCCGCTTCAGGCCCTGACACCATCCGCCGGCTGGTGCGACGATCCGAACCATCCAGCCTACAATCAGCCGGTGGACCTGCCCTTCTCCGCCTCCTATGAAAAGATGTGGCGAGAGGACGGGCTCTACGACATCTGCCTTGTCATGGACCACAATTTCACTTGCCGCAGCCGCAACCGGGGCAGCGCGGTGTTTTTTCATCTGACCGCCACCAAGCCCCATACCGCCGGCTGCGTCGCCATATCCCGCGACGCCATGATGAAACTGCTGCCGCATCTCAAGCCGGGAACGGTAATGGACATTCGCCTGTAGCGGGCTTCAGCGCGAGCCGAATATAGCACTGCCGACGCGCACATGGGTTGCGCCCAGTTCGATTGCTGTCTCGAAATCCGCCGACATGCCCATGGAAAGGATGCCAAGACCGAGTTCTGCCGCAAGCTTGCGCAGCAGCGCGAAATGCGGACCGGGGTTTTCATCGAATGGCGGAATGCACATCAGCCCCTCGATCTTCAGGCCGTATTTTTCCCGGCATAGTTCGACAAAGGTGCGCGTTTCGGCAGGCAGGACACCAGCCTTTTGCGGTTCGGCGCCGGTATTGACCTGAACCAGCAGACGCGGCGATTTTCCCTGCCTTGCCATCTCCGCGGCAAGGGTTGCGGCTATCTTTTCCCGGTCGACGGTCTCGATTACATCGAACAGGGCAACGGCATCGGCAGCCTTGTTGGATTGCAGCGGCCCGATCATATGCAGTTCCAGGTCCGGGTACCGTTCACGCAATTGCGGCCATTTGCCTTGCGCCTCCTGAACCCGGTTTTCGCCGAACACGCGATGGCCTGCTTCCAGTACCGGCAAGATCTCCTCCGGCCCGAAAGTCTTGGAAACCGCAACGAGGGATATTTCGGAAACAGCGCGGCCGCAGGCCGCAGCCGCGGCAGCACAACGCTTGCCGATTGCATCGAGCCGGGCTGCGCTATCGCCCATGACGGATATCCTCCAGGATTTGGGGCCCAAACGGCAGGCAGGCAGCCGCAAAGGGTCTTTGATTTCGGCAACCTGTTGACCAGACGAAACATTTCTGGTCAAGCATTCCGCAACGAGCAAAGGCAGAGCCGCCGCACGGCCTTCAGTGCCGGCCAAGGCCAATCCTTGAAACCTGGACAGAAGATGGCAAGCGAACGTTACAATCCGCGCGTCAGCGAACCGAAATGGCAGAAAGCCTGGAACGAGGCCGGTCTTTTCGAGACCCGCAACGACGATGACCGCCCGAAATACTACGTGCTGGAAATGTTTCCCTATCCTTCCGGCCGTATCCACATGGGCCACGTCCGCAACTATGCCATGGGCGACGTGGTGGCGCGATACAAGCGGGCCATGGGTTACAACGTCCTGCATCCCATGGGATGGGATGCTTTCGGCCTGCCGGCGGAAAATGCCGCCCGTGACAACAAGGTCAATCCGCGCGACTGGACCTATGCCAACATCGAGACGATGAAGGGCCAGCTCAAGACCATGGGCCTGTCGCTCGACTGGTCGCGCGAATTCGCGACCTGCGATCCCTCCTACTACAAGCACCAGCAGAAACTGTTCCTCGACTTCTGGAAATCAGGCCTGGTGGAACGCCGCACGGCCAAGGTCAACTGGGATCCGGTCGATCAGACGGTGCTCGCCAACGAACAGGTAATCGACGGCAAGGGCTGGCGCTCCGGCGCGGAAGTCGAACAGCGTGACCTGACGCAATGGTTCTTCAAGATCACCTCGATGAGCGAGGAATTGCTCGATGCGCTGGACGGCCTCGACCGCTGGCCCGACAAGGTGCGCACCATGCAGAAGAACTGGATCGGGCGGTCGGAAGGCCTGCTGATCCGCTGGCCGCTGGATGCGGATTCCGCACCTCGGGGCGAAAACACGCTCGACATCTATACCACGAGGCCGGACACGATCTTCGGTGCTTCCTTCATGGCGATCGCCGCCGATCACCCGCTGGCGAAGAAGGCCGCTGAGACCAATCCGGCGCTTGCCGCCTTCTGCGAGGAAACCCGCCGCATGGGTACTTCGGCAGCGGCCCTGGAAACAGCGGAAAAGAAGGGCTTCGATACCGGCATCCGTGCCGTGCACCCCTTTGATCCCGACTGGACCCTGCCGGTCTATGTCGCCAACTTCGTGCTGATGGATTACGGCACCGGTGCCATTTTCGGCTGCCCGTCGGGCGACCAGCGCGACCTGGATTTCGCCCGCAAGTACGGCCTTCCGGTCATTCCGGTCGTTTTGCCGGAAGGCG
Organism: Phyllobacteriaceae bacterium; assembly: GCA_023954255.1. GTDB lineage: Bacteria > Pseudomonadota > Alphaproteobacteria > Rhizobiales > Rhizobiaceae > Salaquimonas. Next base: position 43,429 of record JAMLIH010000016.1, read on the forward strand.
AGGACGCTGCAAGCTTTGAGATCGGCGAGGAAGCCTATGTCGACGACGGCGTGATGATCAATTCGCGCTTTCTCGACGGCATGACACCGGGCGATGCCTTCAACGAGGTGGCAGACCGGCTCGAACAGGTGATGTCGGGCTCCAACATGCCCATGGCCGAGCGCCGGGTACAGTTTCGCCTGCGCGACTGGCTCATCTCCCGCCAGCGTTTCTGGGGTTGCCCGATTCCGGCGATCCATTGCGAGGCCTGCGGCACGCAGCCGGCGCCGGAAGCCGACCTGCCGATCAGGCTGCCCGACGATGTGAGCTTCGACAAGCCCGGCAACCCGCTCGACCATCATCCCGGCTGGAAACACACGACCTGCCCGAAATGCGGGGAGAACGCGGTACGCGATACCGACACGATGGATACGTTCGTCGATTCCTCCTGGTATTTCGCCCGCTTCACGGATCCGTGGAACGAGGAAAGCCCAACCACGCTCGACTATGTCGATGGTAAAAACGGCTGGCTGCCGGTCAACCAGTATATCGGCGGCATCGAGCATGCGATTCTGCACCTGCTCTATTCGCGCTTCTTTGCCCGCGCGATGAACGTCACCGGCCATCTCAACGAGGTCAGGGAGCCCTTCGAGGGCCTGTTCACCCAGGGCATGGTGGTCCACGAGACCTACAAGGGGCCGCAAGGCTGGGTAACGCCGGCCGAAGTCCGCGTCGAAGGCGAGGGCGATACCCGCAAGGCCTTCCTGATCGGCAATGACAGCGAGATCGCCATCGGGCCGATCGAGAAGATGTCGAAATCGAAGAAGAACGTGGTCGATCCCGACGACATCATCGCTTCCTACGGTGCCGACACGGCGCGCTGGTTCATGCTGTCGGATTCGCCGCCCGACCGCGACGTCATCTGGACGGAAGCCGGCGTCGAGGGCGCACACCGTTTCGTTCAGCGCATCTGGCGGCTGATCAACAGCATCGCCGAAGCCCCGAAAGCGGGTGAGGGCGGCACACCCGATTATAACGGGGAAGCGCTCGATCTGGCCAAGGATACCCACAAGACCATCCGGTTCGTCGGAGAAAACATCGAGGCACTTGGCTTTAATCGCGCTGTCGCATCGATCTACACCCTTGCAAACCGTGTGCAGGCCTCCTGGAATGATGGCAAGGCGCAGGATGCCGGATTGCAACACGCCTGCCGGCAGGCATGCGACGTACTGGCGCGGCTGATCGCCCCGATGATGCCTCATCTGGCCGAAGAATGCTGGCAGGCGCTTGGAAATGGCGGCATGGTCGCCGAGCAGCCCTGGCCGCAATTCGACCCCGCTTTGGTGGTAGACGACACGCTGACACTGCCGGTTCAGGTCAACGGCAAGAAGCGCGCTGATGTCACCATCGCCGCCGACGCCTCCCAAGAGGATATTATCGCTGCAACCCTCGCCCTTGATGTGATAAAGGGGTATCTCAACGGCCAGGAGCCCAGGAAGGTCATCGTGGTTCCGAAACGGATTGTAAACATCGTCGTTTGATCACGGCGTCTCCGGCAAGGGCCGGACACATGATAAAAGCAGAGCCTGGAGTTGGCATGATTCGCTTCCACAGCGCCACTTTCGCAACAAAGCCCGCCCGGCGGCGCCTCGCACGGCCCGCCATGGGCCTTACGGTGCTTGCCCTGGCCGCACTGCTTCAGGGCTGCCAGTTCCAGCCGCTTTATTCTTCCGACAGCGGCACCGTGGCCGGTTCCAACCTCGCGCTTTCCTCGATTTCGGTTGCGGAGGTTGATACCCGGGTCGAACAGCAGGCCCGCAACCACCTGATCTTTCTGCTCAGCGGCGGCGCTGCACCACCCAATCCGACCCATGAGGTTCGCATCCGGGTCGCCTCCAATTCCCGGGTGCTGGCTGCCCGGGTGAAAAGTGGCCAGTCGAGCCAGATCGGCAATACGGCCGGAAGCGTCGAGCTGACCGCCAGCTACGAGATCTACGATTTCGCTTCAAAGCAGATCATTCATCGCGGCAGCCGGTTTGCCAGCGCAGCCTACGACAAGACCAGCCAGTCCTTTGCAAGCGAACGCGCCCAGCGTGATGCGGAAAACCGGGCGGCCCGCGAAGTGGCCGAACAGTTGCGGTTCGCCATCGCTTCCGATCTTTCCTCCAGCTGACCGGAACGTCATGCCTGCCTTGAAACCGGGTGAAATCGGCCGCTTTCTTGCAAGGCCCGATCCCGCCCGGCGTGCCATTCTGATCTATGGCCCCGACAGCGGCCTGGTCAGCGAACGCGCCGACAAGCTGGCGGCAAGCTGTGGTGTCGATACGGCCGACCCGTTCGCCACCATCCGCCTCGATGCCGACATCGCTGCAGCAGACAGAAACAGATTGCTCGATGAAGCCTTTACCGTCGGCATGTTCGGCGGCGACCGGCTGATCCGGGTTTCCGGCCAGACCCGCCGCAACCTGGCCGATGCGGTGAAGCCCTTGCTGGAACAAGGGCTCGAAAATGCCTGGGTGCTGATCGAGGCAGGTGACCTGAAAAAGGGCGCTGCCCTGCGCACGCTGTTCGAGAAATCTCCCAACGGCGTTGCCATCCCCTGCTATCAGGACGAAGGCCGCGCCCTCGACGAATTGATAACCGAAGAGCTGACGGACAAGGGTTACGCCGTAAGCCGTGAGCTTTCAGCCTATCTCAAACAGTTCCTCGGCGGCGACCGGATGGCAAGCCGCAACGAATTGCGCAAACTGGCGCTCTATGCAGGCGACGAGAAGGAAATCACCCGCGAGCACATCAATGCCATCGTCGGCGATGCTTCCACGACCGATCTCGACGAAGTGCTCGATTCGATTTCCGCCGGGGAAATATCGGCGCTGGAAAACGAGATCGGGCGCCTGCTCGAACAGGGCATGGCGGCCGACATGCTGCTGCTCGGCGCGCTGCGCCATTTCCAGACATTGCATGAACTGCGCGGAAAGATGGAAACCGCACGCCTCAGCGCCAGCGCCGCCGTCGACAGTGCCCGCCCGCCGATTTTCTGGAAGCGAAAGGACCGGCTGGCCCGGATTCTCGCCAAACTCAATACGGCACAGATCGAGCGCATCCTGACCCGGCTGCACCAGGCCGGTTTCGAGGCGAGGGCAAATCCCGAGCTGGGTGCCGCCATTGCCGGAACCTGCCTGCTTGCGGTGATACTCGAGGCGCGGCAGGCTTCCTGAAATTTCTGGCTGATCCGGTTCCGGCGCTCTCTATGAAAGCAGCCGCTGGCACAGGTTTTCGAATTGATCGAGCGTCTTGTACCTGATGCGCAATTCGCCCTTCTCGCCCTTGCCGAGGCGGATATCCGCCTTGAGCCCCAACCGCTCCTCGATCTGGCGTTCCAGTTCCTTGATATCGGCCGCCTTGAAGTCGAGGCTCTTGGTTTCCAGCTTGCGCGGCGGCTTTCCGCCCGTTTCCGGTTTCTGGGTGAGCGCTTCGGCCTGCCGCACCGAAAGCCCGTCCCTGACGATCCGTTTGGCCAGACCTACCGGATCATCGCTGGTCACCAGCGCCCGGGCATGACCGGCCGACAGTTCGCCGGATGAAAGCAGGGTCTGCACGGCATCTGGCAGCTTCAAGAGCCGCAGCGTGTTGGCGACATGGCTCCGGCTCTTGCCGATGACGTTGCCGAGGTCCGCCTGGGTATAGTCGTATTCGTCGATCAGCTGTTGATAGCCCAGTGCTTCCTCCACCGGGTTGAGATCGGCCCGCTGGACGTTCTCGATGATGGCGAGTTCCAGCGCTTCCTTGTCCTCGACTTCGCGAAGGATGACGGGAATTTCGTGCAGGGCCGCTTTCTGCGCCGCACGCCAGCGCCGCTCGCCGGCAATGATCTCGTAGCGCGCACCGCCAAGATCCTCGCCCTTGATCGGCCGTACCAGGATGGGCTGGACGATGCCGTGCTCGGCAATCGACCGGGCGAGATCGGCGAGGTTCTCCTCGGCGAACTGCCGCCGCGGATTGTTCGGATTGGCGCGAATCTGCTCGATGGGGACCTTCCGGTCGGCACGCAACTGTTCCGGCCGACCGGCCTCCCTGGCAGCAGCCGGCGCTTCGTCCATTTCGCCGATCAGCGCGGCCAGTCCCCGTCCAAGCCGCTTCTTCGATCCGCTGTCTGCCATTTCTGGTCTCCCTTCGTGCCCGGCTTCAAGTGCCTGCCGGCGAGCGCCTTCCCGATATCGCCATCAGGCGGCGCTGAGCTGCTTTTCCTTGCGAATGATTTCCGATGCCAGACGCAGATAGGCCTGGCTGCCGGCGCATTTCAAATCGTACAGGATCGCCGGCTTGCCATAGGACGGCGCCTCCGACAGGCGCACATTGCGCGGTATCACCGTTTCATACACCTTCGAACCCATGAATTCCCGCACATCGCTGACCACCTGTTCGGAAAGATTGTTGCGCGAATCGAACATGGTCAGGATGATGCCGTGCAGGCCGAGTTCCGGATTGACCGTTTCACGTACCTGTTTCATCGTTTCGAGCAACTGGCTGAGCCCCTCGAGCGCGAAGAACTCGCACTGTAGCGGCACCAGCAGCGCATGGGCCGCTGCCATCGCGTTGATCGTCAGCAGGTTGAGCGACGGCGGACAATCGATCAGGATGTAGTCGAATACCGGCTTGCCTTCGGCGGGATTAGGAATATATTCCTCGATTGCTTTCTTCAGTCGGAATGCCCTGTCGGGTGCGCTGGCGATTTCCATTTCCAGCCCGAGCAGGTCGAGGGTCGACGGCGCCACGTAGAAACGGGGTACGGCCGTCTTGACCAGGGCATCCCCGAGACTGCTGTCGCCGCGCAGCAGATCGGCCGTCGAAGTCTCCCGGCTCTCGCGATCGATGCCAAGGCCGGTGCTGGCGTTGCCCTGCGGATCGAGATCGATGATCAGCACGGTCTTCTCGATCGCTGCCAGCGCGGTAGCCAGATTGATCGCCGTGGTGGTCTTGCCCACTCCGCCCTTCTGGTTGGCGATCGTCAATACCCTTGAAGTTGTTCGAATA
>JAMLIH010000017.1 GCA_023954255.1 Phyllobacteriaceae bacterium
TGAAGGTCTCGTCGAGCACATGGCCGATACAGGCCTGCGCTTCGGATTTCGCAGCCTCGTCATCGCCCGCAAAGACCGGCTTCAACAGTTCGACATACCAGTCGCACAGCGTGTTCCAGACGAATTTGTAGGCAGCGTTGGCTGCGTCGTTGAAACGGTACTTCTCGATGTTTTCGGTTACATCCGCGACCGCTTTCGACAATTCGGCCAGAATCCAGCGGTTGACGGTCAGCTTGACGGAAGCGGTGTCGAAGCTGCCACCGTGAACGGCGCCGTTCATCTCCGCAAATCGCGTGGCATTCCAAAGCTTGGTGCCGAAATTGCGGTATCCGGCGATGCGGTCGGGGTCGAGTTTCACGTCCCTGCCCTGGGCTGCCATGATGGCGAGGGTGAAGCGCAGGGCGTCGGCACCGTATTCGTCGATCAGTTCCAGCGGGTCGATGACATTGCCCTTCGACTTCGACATCTTCGCGCCGTGCTTGTCGCGCACCAGGGCGTGGACATAGACGGTGTGGAAGGGTTCCAGCGGATCGCCCTCGTCGTCCTTCATGAAATGCAGGCCCATCATCATCATCCGGGCAACCCAGAAGAAGATGATGTCGAAGCCGGTGACCAGAACATCGGTCTGGTAATAGCGCTCAAGCTCCGGCGTTTCGTCCGGCCAGCCAAGGGTGGAAAACGGCCACAGCGCGGAGGAGAACCAGGTATCAAGCACATCCTCGTCCTGTTTGAGGATATCGCCCGGCTTGAAGTCGTTCATTTTCTCTTCGACCCAGTACTTCCACGGGCCTTCATGGGCAAGATAGTGGTTTACCGCCTCGTCCAGCGCCTCTTCCTCGCTCTTGGCGACGAAAACCTGGCCGTCGGGCCCATACCAGGCCGGAATGCGATGGCCCCACCACAACTGGCGGGAGATGCACCAGGGCTGGATGTTCTCCATCCACTGGAAATAGGTCTTCTCCCAGGTTTCGGGCACGAAACGGGTGCGGCCTTCGCGGACCGAGGCGATCGCCGGCTTGGCCAGCGTTGCCGCATCGGCAAACCACTGGTCGGTCAGCATCGGTTCGATGACCACATGGGACCGGTCCCCGAAGGGCTGCATGATGCGCTTGTCCTCGACCATGATCATCAGCCCTTCGGCATCGATGTCGGCGACGACACGCTTGCGCGCCTCGAAACGGTCGAGGCCGCGATACTCATCGGGCACGAGGTTGATCTTGTCGACGTAGTCGGCGTCCGGTTCGCCGCCTTCGCGGATGATGGCCATCGCCCTGGCGGCTTCCTCGGCATAAGGTTCGCCGTCGTCGCGCATGGCGGCCGTGGCATCCATCAGCCGGTAGAGCGGAATGTTGTTGCGGCGGGCGACCTCATAGTCGTTGAAGTCGTGCGCGCCGGTGATCTTCACCGCGCCGGAACCGAACTGCGGATCGGGATAATCGTCGACGATGATCGGAATAAGCCTGCGGTGCTCCCTTGGGCCGACCGGAATTTCGCACAATTTGCCGACGATCGGCGCATAGCGCTCGTCGGAGGGATGAACGGCAACCGCGCCATCGCCGAGCATGGTTTCCGGCCGGGTGGTGGCAATCGAGATGTAGTCGCGGGTTTCGCGCAGGGTAACGTTGCCGTCGGCGTCCTTCTCGACATATTCGTAGGTCTCCCCGCCGGCGAGCGGGTACTTGAAATGCCACATATGGCCGTCGACCTCGATGTTCTCAACTTCAAGGTCGGAAATCGCCGTCTCGAATTTCGGATCCCAGTTGACGAGCCGCTTGCCGCGATAGATCAGCCCTTCGTCATAGAGGCGGACGAAGACTTCCAGCACTGCCCTGGAAAGCCCTTCGTCCATGGTGAATCGTTCGCGCGACCAGTCGCAGGAGGCACCGAGCCGTTTCAACTGGTTGAAGATCAGCCCGCCGGACTCGTTCTTCCATTCCCAGACGCGATCGACAAAGGTGTCGCGGCCCATTTCGCGGCGGCCCGGCTGCTGGCGTTCGGCAAGCTGACGCTCGACGACCATCTGCGTGGCAATGCCGGCATGGTCCATGCCCGGTTGCCACAAAACGTCCATGCCGCGCATGCGCTCGAAGCGGATGAGGATGTCCTGCAGCGTGTTGTTGAGCGCGTGGCCCATATGCAGCGAGCCGGTGACGTTGGGCGGCGGAATGACAATGCAATAGGGGTCGGCGCCTTCGCGGGCACCGGCACCGGCGGCAAAGGCGTTTGCCTCATCCCATTTTCTTGCAATGCGCGGTTCGGCGCTTGCCGCATCATAGGTCTTGTCTAGCATGGTGGTCCGACGCGTTGGGCTTTTAGAAAGCCGGTAGATTTGCTCGGGCCGGGTGTAATGCCATGGCGTCGGCCAAGTCAACCGGCTGACACGGGGTGCGGCAACGCAAGCCGGTCAAAACAAACGAGGCGGTCGCAACGTCCGTCATCAGCGGCAGAAAATCGGAGAATGCAGGTTGTCAGGCCGACTTTGCCTGCGGCAGATCATCTTCCGCAATGCCGCCATCGGCCTGCGTGGCGATGCGGTCGATTTCCCGCTGCACCATGCGCTCGACCATGGCCGGGAGATTGTCGTCCAGCCAGGATTTGAGCAGCGGGCGCAGCACGGCTTCCACCTGCGCCTGGCTTACGTCGGCAGTTGCCTGTTTCAGCCGGTCCATCGATCCCGAAACAGCCTGATGTGTGGCGGGAGAAACCAGTGCCTCCCTGAAAGCCTCCGGCTGGTCGTCGCCCGTTGCTGAAGCCGGGCTTTCGGCCAATGCCGCTTTATTGCTGCCCGGCCCGGAAACGGCAGGGAGTTCTTTGCCGGCAAAACCGGTTTCTTCCCCGGCGCTGTTCGTGTCGGCAGAGACGGCCGCCGCCAGACCGGCAAGCGCTTCGCCAGGTGGGGTTTCGGCCCGGGGCGTATCGGAGGACATTTCTGCCGGCGCAGCAATGCTTCCGGATTCCGCTTTGGCGGTGTCCGGTTGCGCAGCCACCGGCTCCTCCCTTGAGGCCGCCTCGATTTTCTCGTGGATGGACTTTGCCAGATCGGCGAGGCTCTGCGCACTGCCGCCTGCCCCGGCTCCCGGTTGGGCACGCCGTTGGGAGATTACCGCCGAGCCAGTGCCGGCAGGATCCCCGTCGACTGTCTGCGGTGCCGGCGTTTGCGCAAATGCCGTTTCGGGTGCGGCGGGTTGCTCCTGAGCTGCCGCTTCAAGCCCGCGGGTACCGCGCAATTGCTGCGCCAGACCGGCAAGCGTTCCGGCCTGAGGCTCCGTGGCAGATTGCTGCCGGACCGGCGCCCGGACATTTTGATCAACTTGGCCGGTGGGCTGGGTTGTCTGCGAGGCCGGTTGCAGCGGGGCGGCTACCGAATTGCCCGCTGCTGCAGGTTGCGGCGTTGCAGCCTTGTCCTTTTCTTCCGGCTTCCTGCCGGTCGAAGGTGCCTCATCGTCAGAACTGATGATGCGCCTGATGGAAGCCAGTATTTCTTCCATCGAATTGTCCTTGGGTGCCGCTTCCCCCATAACCCGATCTCCGCTTGCTGTCCCTGCCGGCGCCCTCCCCCTCCATTGCAGACGAGGTGTGTCAGGACGCGGCCATCCCCATGGCGCGGTGCGCCGAAAGCCACGAATCAACGGATGATACCCCATCGGAAGGGGAATTGATAACGGTGTGATGGAGGTTGAGTCAGACTTCTGCCACGCCGGCGGCGAAAGCAGGTTACTGACCGTCCGGCGTCCTGAGCCCGTACCACTTGTCCTTGACGGCCTGGTAGTGGTCGTCAGGCTCATAGCGCGCGACAGCGAGCTTCAGTGTCGGCACATCCAGCTTTCCGACCGCAGACAGCGCAGCATAGGAAGCAACCACCAGGTCCCGCCTCGCCTGGGCGAGCGCGATCTGGGCATCGATCACTTCCTGCTGGGTGTTGAGGACGTCGAGCGTCGTGCGCTGACCGACCTTGCGCTCCTCGATCGCCCCCTGCAGCGCGAGGTTGGCAGCTTCGAGCTGGGTCTGGTTGGCGATGACCGAGGCCTTGGCCGCCTCAAGCTGCGAATAGGCGGAAACCACGGCTGCGCGGACATTATCGACCGCTTCATCGACCTCGATGCGGCGCTGACCCAGCACTTCCTTGTTCTGGCGAACGGTCGCCGAGACGCGGCCGCCCTGATAGATCGGCACGCTCAGCCTGGCAGTGACGTTGGCCGAATCGCGGTCGGTGTTGACGCCGACATCCAGGTCCCGGCTCACGCTGCCATTGAGCGACAGGGTGGGCAGCAATTCACCCTCGGCAGTCTTGACGTTGAACAGCGCCTGATCGACCAGATGCTTCGTCGCCTTGATCGCCGGGTGGTTGGAGCGTGCCACTTCGAGGGCAGTGTTCATGCTCGATGGAATGAGCTCCGTAACCGGCTTGGGTGAGCGCAGGTCTTTCGGCTCGCGGCCGATGACCTGCATGAAAATCGCGATACTGGTCTTCAACTGCGCCTGTGCGCCCGCAAGCTGGGCCTGGGCGGCTGCGCGGCGGCCACGGGCCTGGGCAACATCGGTACGGGTGCTTTCGCCGACCTCGAAACGGCTCGATTCAGAACGAACCTGTTCTTCGAGAAAGGCCAGCGACTGCCTGCGGTAATCGGCAACCGCGCGGTCGCGGAGCACATCCATATAGACGCTGGCGGCATCGAACAGGATGTTCTGCTCGACATTGCGCAGCGTCTCCCGGCTTGCCATCACCGCCGATTTGGCGGCGCGCACGTTGTTCTGGGTACGGAACCCGTCAAACAGGCTCTGGGATATCTCGACGCCGAAGCCGCCCGGCGTCAGGCGGGTCGTGGTCTTGCCGAGCGGAGAGCGCGTTTCCGTCCAGCTCTTTCCCTGATAGGCGCTGCCAGCGATGGTCGGCCGGTAGCCCGACTTGGCAATCGCAACGGCCTCATCCGCCGCCCGGGTCCCGGCACGCTGGGCGTTGATCGACGGATTGTTGGTATAGGCCAGCGCAAGAGCTTCCTTCATGGTCTGGGCCCAAGCAGGATCCCCCGCCATCAGCGCGCCAGCCGAAATCCATGCGGCCAAGAGAAATTTCCGGTGAATACGCATTCCAACTCTACCCAGTGTCGACCCGCCGCGATTGCCCCTGATTGCGATGCGCTATGCCGGTCTGGGCGCTTCCCCATGCGCCGTCGATGAACGGTGTTTCAGACAGAAACCGGACTGTCCGGCAATCCTGCTGTGCAAAGCCGGACAGAATCCCTGCCCGGTTTACGCTGCCGGGCGCAATTTGCAACAAACCCCTGCGCCACAGTATTGCAGATTCGCGAATTCAGTCTTTGGCAAAGACACTAATACCTGGCGACGCAGGGTCAATGGAAATGACCGGATTTCATGATGCAGTGCGCAAGCGTGGCAAAGAAGCCACAACCGGCCGCTTTCCTGCCCCCAGTGCCGGATGCCCGGCCCCGACACGAAACCCGGTTCAGAAAACGAATTCCGGCTTCTTTTCGAAACCGGGCAGCGGCTGAATGGCACAGTTGAACAGGCTGCGGCCGCTGAAATCATCGCCGTTGCGCATGTAGAGGCGAGCAACGCCGGCATTGCCGTGGCCTTCCACCGCGAGCAGCTTGCCGCCCTCGCGCAGTTGGGAAAACAGGTTGGCGGGAATTTCGTCCACCGCTCCGCCGAGGAAAATCACGTCATAGGGCCCTTCGGAGGGATAGCCGTCGCGCAGGCTGCCGCGAACCACAATCGTGTTGTCGTAGTCGAGATCGGAAAGCGTTTGCGAAGCGAGCGCTGCAAGGCCTGCATCTTCCTCCACCGCTATGACGATGGAGGCAAGGCGCGAAAGAACGGCTGTGGAATAGCCCGAACCGCAGCCGATATCGAGCACCACGTCATCGGGCGACACACCGGCTGCCTGGATGAGCTTGGCAAGGGGCGCAGGCTCCATCAGGTAGCGCCTGCCGCCAAGTGCAATATCCTCGTCGATATAGGCAAGTTCGGCCTTGTCCTGCGGCACGAACCGCTCGCGCGGCACCGTCGACAGCGCATCGAGCAGCGCATGGTTGGTGACGTCACTGGTGCGCACCTGACAGTCGACCATGTTTTGCCGGGCAGTATCGAAATCTAGCATGGCATGCGCCCTATCAGCTTTGTGCGGCCGCCACTTGCCCACATGCCGGGGCCCGGATGCGGGGTTGCGGGCGTCAGGCAAATGCGCCTGAAAAGAGTGGCTCCCCGGGCCGGATTCGAACCAGCGACCAATTGATTAACAGTCAACTGCTCTACCACTGAGCTACCGGGGAACACGTCGGTATCGACCGCGAAGCCTATACAAAGGGCAAGCACGTTTGCCAAGCCACGGAAGAAAAAAATATACGGCCTGCAGCGACTTTCCGGAGCCTGTTTGCACCACATTCACCCTGTCGCAAAATAAACCGGCTGTTGCGGCCCGCTTTTGCCCGCTTCAAGCTTGACAGTCTGTGGTGCTTGGCAGATATGGGGCGCCGGTTGGCCTCGTGGCGGAGTGGTTACGCAGAGGACTGCAAATCCTTGCACCCCGGTTCGATTCCGGGCGAGGCCTCCAAGAATTCCTTTCTTCTTCCCGCACATGCAGCAATTCTTGCTCCGTTTCGCCAACAGGCCGAAAGCCTGTGCCCGCAAACCCCGTGCGGAAGACATTTCCTTCGCTTCGCCGGTTTAGCGGCTTGCTCCCCGACTGCTTGGCCAATAGGTTGGCCAAAAAACGGGCAGACAAGGCCGCATCCGGCCGGCTGCCAAATACGAAACCTGGCAGGAAGATGCGATGATCAGGAATTCCACCCTCGAAGCGATCGGCAATACACCGCTTATCAGACTGCGGCAGGCCTCGGAGATCACCGGCTGCAACATTCTTGGCAAGGCGGAATTCGCCAATCCCGGCCAGTCGGTGAAGGACCGCGCCGGCCTGTTCATCATCGAGGATGCCGTCAGGCGCAAGCAGATCGAGAAGGGCGGCATCATCGTCGAGGGCACGGCCGGCAATACCGGCATCGGGCTTACCGTCGTTGCCAATGCACTCGGCTTCAAGACCGTCATCGTCATTCCCAAGACCCAGAGCCAGGAAAAGAAGGATGCTCTGCGGCTGATGGGCGCCGAACTGGTGGAAGTGCCCGCCGTGCCCTATCGCAATCCCAACAACTACGTGAAGGTTTCCGGCCGGCTGGCAGAACAGATCGCAAAGGAAAGCCCGGCCGGCGCCATCTGGGCGAACCAGTTCGACAATGTGGCCAACCGCGACGGCCATATCCGCACCACGGCGCAGGAGATCTGGGAGGAGACAGGCGGCAAGGTGGACGGCTTTGTCTCCGCTGTCGGCACCGGCGGCACGCTGGCAGGCGTCGGCACGGGCCTGAAGGCAAAGAACAAGAACATCAAGGTGGCGCTGGCGGACCCCAACGGCGCGGCGCTCTATTCCTACTACACGGCCGGGGAATTCAAGTCGGAAGGCGATTCGATCACCGAGGGCATCGGCCAGGGCCGCATCACCGCCAATCTGGAGGGTTTTACTCCGGACTTCGCCTACCAGATACCCGATGCCGAGGCAGTGCCGATCGTCTTCGACGTGCTGGAACATGAAGGGCTTTGCCTGGGCGGCTCGACCGGCATCAACATTGCAGGCGCGATCCGGCTGGCACGGGAACTGGGACCGGGCCACACCATCGTGACCATGCTGTGCGACTTCGGCTCGCGCTATCAGTCGAAACTGTTCAACCCGGATTTCCTGCGATCGAAGGAACTGCCGGTGCCGGCCTGGCTGGAGCGCACGCCGCGCAGCGACATTCCTTATGAGGAAGTGCCGGCCGTATGAAGAAGTGCCGGCCCTGTGAAGATGTTCCCGAAAGCGCGTAGTTCGTCATGAGTGAAAAAACCCGGAAAGCCTTTCTCGACGATGCCTATCTGACGGCCTGCGAAGGCAAGGTTGTCGCGATCAACGAGCGTGGCGGCATTATTCTCGACTGTACCAATTTCTACGCCACCAGCGGCGGACAGCCCGGTGACAGCGGCCATCTGGAGCGCGCCGACGGTTCGAGGATCGCCATCGCGACCACGGTCAACGGCGCCGACAAGTCGGAAATCGTGCTGGTTCCTGCCGAAGGCGAAGCGCTGCCGGAAGTCGGAGAAACGGTGACCGGCCACATAGACTGGGAGCGCCGCTACAAGCTGATGCGCATGCACACGGCCTGTCATCTGCTGTCGGTCGTCTGCCCCTACCCTATCACCAGCGCCAATGTGGGCGAGGAGGAATCGCGGGTCGATTTCGACATTCCCGAGGCGGGCGTCACGAAGGAAGACGTGACCGAACAGTTGATGGCGCTCGTTAACGGCAATCACCCGATCTACTCGCAGTGGATCACCGAGGCCGAGCTCGACGCCAATCCGGAAATCGTGCGCTCGAAGAATGTCCGCCCGCCGCGCGGACTCGGCGATATCAGGCTGGTGTGCATCGGCGAGAATGCCGCCATCGACAGCCAGCCCTGCGGCGGCACCCATGTCAGCGAAACCCAGGAAGTGGGCGAAATCCATATCGGCAAGATCGAGAAGAAGGGGCGCGAAAACCGCCGTTTCAGGATGCGCTTCGGCCCGCCACCGGCACAGTGACCAACAGGACTGAACCATGAAACTCGAAGGTTCCTGCCATTGCAAAGCGGTGCGGTTCAGCGTCGAATCGAACACTCCCTACCCCTATCAGCGCTGCTACTGCTCGATCTGCCGCAAGACCCAGGGCGGCGGCGGATATGCAATCAACATCATGGGCTGGGCCGACTCGCTGGAAGTCGAGGGGGCGGAAAACATCACCGTCTATCACGCCATCACTTCCAGAGGTGTCAGCGACCTGGAACGGCGGTTCTGTGCCAAATGCGGTTCCGGGCTGTGGGTCTATCACGGCAAGTGGCCGGACCTTGTGCATCCCTTTGCTTCGGCAATCGATACCGATCTGCCGGTGCCGCCCGAAACCGTGCACATCATGACGGAATTCAGGGCGAGTTGGGTGGAACCTGCCCGCGGACCGAAACACACCCATTTCGAGGGCTATCCTGACAAGTCCATCGAGGTGTGGCACGAGGCGCTGGCAACACCACAAAACGGCGAGGGAAGCAGCAATGGCTGAGCGCAGCGACTTCTTCATTTCGGCGGACGAACTTGCGGGCAAGCTAAAGAACAGCCCGCCCAAATGCGTTGATGCCTCCTGGTACCTGCCGGCGATGGAGCGCGACGGCAAGGCCGAGTTTGCCGAAGCGCGCATTCCCGGCGCCGTCTTCTTCGATATCGATGCGATTGCCGACACCTCGGCGGGCCTGCCCCACATGCTACCCACACCGGAAGCCTTTGGCGCCGCCGTTGGAGGACTCGGCATCGGTGAGACGGACGAGATCATCGTCTATGACGGGCCGGGCATGTTTTCAGCCGCCCGGGTGTGGTGGACCCTGCGCGTCATGGGAGCCTCGAATGTCCGCATTCTCGAAGGCGGCTTCGACCGCTGGAGGCAAGCCGGGCATCCGCTCGAAACCGGAGCACCGCCTGCCCCTGCCCCGGCCGTCTTCAAAACCGCTTTCAACGGCAAAAAGGTCTGGGGTTTCGAAACCATGCTCGCCAATATCCGGCGCGGCGAATCCCTGGTGCTGGATGCAAGGCCGCTGGCCCGTTTTACCGGCGAGGCGGCGGAGCCGAGGCCGGGGCTTGCCTCGGGCCACGTTCCGGGGTCGCGTTCGCTTGCGGCAACCGATGTGGTGCGCGACGGCTGTCTCCTGCCGGAGGACGAGCTTGCGCGCAAACTGCGGGAAGTGGCCGCCGACAAGGCTTCGCATATCGTGACCAGTTGCGGCTCCGGCGTGACCGCAGCGATCCTGTCGCTGGCGCTCGATGTCTGCGGACATGAAAGCCATGCGCTTTACGATGGTTCGTGGTCTGAATGGGGCGGTCGCAAGGATGCGCCCGTTGCCCGCTGGGCGTAGAGGGGAGTTCCCGCTCATGGCCGCGAAAAAGCCCCGCAAGCTGACGGCACGGGTTACCCATCTTGAAATGACGGCAAGGCCGCACAAGGCCTTTGCCGTGCCGAGCCAGCCGCGCACCGCCCTGCTGCATGCCGAAAACATGCGGGTGCATTTCTACCGCTATCTCTACGAGCAGGTTGGCAGGGCGCATCACTGGTATCTGCGGCGGGTGATGAAGGACAAGGAACTTGCCGCCATTCTTGACGCCGAGACGACGGAACTGGCCGTGTTGTATGCCGATGGTTGCCCGGCGGGCTTTTTCGAACTCGATCTTTCCGGCCTGCCCGCATCCGTCGAGATCGCCTATTTTGGCATCATGGAGGATTATCAGGGGCTGGGGCTGGGCAAATGGTTTCTCAACGCCGCCATCCAGCAGGCCTGGGATCACGACCCCGAGAAGGTGACGGTCCACACCAATACGCTGGACCATCCCGCCGCCCTCGGCCTCTACCAGAAGATGGGCTTTTCGCCGGTGGCGATCAGCGAGGAAACCATCACCACCTGGGAATAGACAGCGAGGCCGCCTGCCGCGCAGGAATCGGGTGGCTTGCGGCATCAAACCCCGTCATCTCTCTCCCGTCATCAAAACGGGAGAAAGACATGACCGTAAGATTTGTCGCCATGGATACCGAAACCGTCCGTCATCTGCAGGAAGGCGGCAGGGATGCCTATGGCAATGCGCCGGTAAGGCGGATTTCAGATGGCGGCGCGATCCCCTGCCGTCACTGCCTGAAACCGGTGGCGAAAGGAGAGGCCTATCTGACACTGGCCTACAGCCCGTTCGGCGAGCGCCAGCCCTATGCGGAAACCGGGCCGATCTTCCTGCATGCCGGGCCGTGCGAGCGGGCGGCCGACACAAGCGAGCCGGCACCGATGTTCCACTTCAACAACGGCGCGTACATCCTGCGCGGCTATGACGGCAATGACTGGATCCACTACGAGGTCGCCGATGTGGTACCGGCGAGCGAGCTTGCCGCAGTAGCCGAAGCAATGCTTGCCCGCGAGGATGTCGCCTATCAGCACATGCGCTCGTCGCGCTTCAACTGCTACCAGTGCCGCATCGAGCGGTCGGAATAACAAAAAAGCCCGGAGCAGACAGTGCTCCGGGCCGCTTTTTCACCGATGTGCTGCCAGTCAGGCGGTTTCCAGCGCCTTGAGCGGAGCCACCATCTTCTTCTTCAGTGATTGGGCCACTGCCTCGTTGGTGATCATGCCACGATGGACGTTGAGGCCGTTCTGCAGGTGGATGTTGCCGCGAATGGCGTCCAGCCCCTTGTCGGCAAGATCGAGGCCGTATTGCAGGGTCGCATTGTTGAGCGCGTAGGACGAGGTCATCGGCACTGCGCCCGGCATGTTGGCGACGCAATAATGGATGATGCCATCGACCTCATAGGTGGGCGCTGCGTGGGTGGTAGCCTTCGACGTTTCGAAGCAGCCGCCCTGATCGATGGCGACATCGACGAGCACCGCACCCTTGCGCATGTTCTTAAGCATCTTGCGGCTGACCAGCTTGGGCGCAGAGGCACCGGGGATCAGAACCGCGCCGATAACCGCATCGGCCTCGTTGACGCATTCCTCGATGGTGTCGGTGGTCGAATAGCGGGTGGTGACCCGGCCGCCGAACAGATCGTCCAGTTCGCGCAGGCGCGGCAGCGAGCGGTCGAGCATGGTGACATGGGCACCGAGGCCGACAGCCATCTTAGCAGCATGGGTGCCGACGACGCCGCCACCGATGACGACGACATTGGCAGGGGCAACGCCCGGCACGCCGCCCATCAGCTTGCCGCGGCCGCCATTGGGTCTCTGCAGCGCGGTGGCGGCAGCCTGGATCGAAAGCCTTCCGGCAACTTCCGACATCGGCGCCAGCAGCGGCAGCGCGCCGCGGTTGTCGGTTACCGTCTCGTAGGCAACTGCCGTGCAGCCCGACGCAATCAGTCCCTTGGTCTGTTCCGGGTCCGGTGCCAGATGCAGATAGGTGTAGAGAATCTGGTCGGGGCGCAGTTTCTTCCATTCGACGGGCTGCGGCTCCTTGACCTTGACGATCATGTCCGACTTGGCAAAGACCTCGTCAGCCGTCTTGAGAATGGTGGCACCGGCGGCGCGGTAATCCTTGTCGGAGGCATTGATACCGGCACCGGCTTCGGTCTCGACGAAAACCTTGTGGCCATGCGCCACATATTCACGCACGGAACCGGGCGTCAGCCCGACGCGAAACTCGTTGTTCTTGATTTCCTTCGGCACGCCGATGCGCATGGGGTGACCTCCCTCATTCTGCCCAGTTGAAGATTGGCGCAATATGTCGCATCTGCCGGTGCATTTCCTTGCGAATTAGCGCCGGCAGATCTGCTGCAATTCGAATTTTCTTTTGTTTTCCGCCGTGCTATTCGAAGATCATGCCAATAGAGCGCTTCGACAAGATTGATCGTGCGATCCTGAGCGCATTGCAGGACAATGCACGCATCTCCAATGTCGAACTGGCCGAGCGGGTCGGCCTGTCGCAGTCGGCCTGCCTGCGGCGGGTGCAGCTGCTGGAGAAACAGGGCGTCATCGAAGGCTATCAGGCGGTGATTTCCAACCGTGCCATCGGCCAGACGATTACCGCCATCATCCAGATCACCCTCAACGGCCAGTCGGAGGAACACCTGCGCAAGTTCGAGGAAGCCGTGGCGCGCTGTCCCTTCATCGTCGCCTGTTTTCTGATGTCGGGCCAGAGCGACTACGTGATCCGCGTCAATGCCCGCGACATGGAGCATTTCGAACAAATTCACAAGAACTGGCTTTCCACCCTGCCCGGCGTTTCCAGAATGCTGTCGAGCTTTGCCATGCGCGTGGTGGTCAATCGCGCCAATGTGGACATTTCCAGTCTCTGAAGGCGGCGTTTGCGCGGGACAGATATTTGAAGGGATGCGGCGAAGCGCCGGTCCGAATTGCCTTGCAGCTTTGCCTGCACGCAGGCAAAAAGAACGCGAAGTCGACGGGAGGACAACAAACGCATGCGAAGGCTGGGCAAGGCTATCCTACTTCTGCTCATTGTCCTTGCCGCAGCATTCGTGCTGGGGCCGCGCCCCGACACTGCTGAGACGATGACATTCGACGCCGCCACCCTCGATCCCGACCTCGACGCCCATCTTGCCAGAAGCGAAGCGGCTTACAGCGACATTCGCGCGGGGCTGCACAAGGGGATCATCTGGGCCGATCCCGCAGCAAAAACGAAAACCCCGGTATCGATCGTCTATCTGCACGGCTATTCGGCAAGCCGGGTGGAAATCGATCCGGTGCCACAGAATGTGGCAAGAGCGCTCGGGGCAAACCTCTATTACACCCGGCTGTCAGGTCACGGCCGGAGCAACGATGCGATGGCAGAGGCAAAGCTTACCGACTGGTTCGACGATACGGCAGAAGCGCTCGAAATCGGCAGGCGGCTGGGCGACAAGGTGCTGGTGCTGTCTGTTTCGACCGGCGGAACGCTTGCGACCTGGGCCGCCAGCCAGCCGGAACTTGCCGCCAAGATGGACGGTCTGGTGATGATCTCGCCCAATTATGCGGTCCATGGCGCACCCATCTGGCTGCTCAACATGCCCTGGGCTGAAACCCTGCTGCCGCTCATTCTGGGGGCGGAGCGCTCCTGGGAGCCGCGCAACGAGGGCCAGGCACATGGCTGGACGACGCGCTATCCCAGCAAGGCGGTGTTTCCCATGGGGGCGCTGCTGAAGGTCGTTTCAGGCATCGATCCGGCGAGCCTCAAGGTACCCGCGCTGTTCATCTATTCCATGCAGGACAAGGTGGTGGTGCCGGAGCGGGCAGCAGACGTTGCAAAGGCATGGGGCGGGCCGGCCCAAGTGGTCAACATCGAGACGGCCGATGACGAAAACCACCACGTCATTGCCGGCGACATTCTGAGCCCCGGCACGACGGATGCCGTGAGCGGCATCATCATCGACTGGGCCAGGGGCCTTTTCAACCAACCGGCCTGAAGGGAGAACCATGTTGCGGCTGATCATCCTGCGTCATCTGAAGACCGGCTGGGCCCTGCCCGGTCAGCGCGACATTGACCGGCAACTTGAGCCGCGCGGTATCGCCGACGCAAAGATCGTCGAGGCGTGGATCGGCGACCTCGGACTGACACCAGGCCATATCTACTGCTCGCAGGCGATCCGCACCCGCCAGACGCTGGATGCGATCACGCCGGCGTTTTCCGAAAGCCCGCAGGTAACCCATCATCCCGAGCTTTATTCCGGCAGCGCCGATGACTATCTGGCGATCCTCGAAAGCCATGAGGCGCCGGAAACGCTGATGATCGTCGGTCACAACCCTTCCTGTGCAGCGCTTGCCAACATGCTGCTGGACCGCAACACGGCACTGGCGCCTGACAGCGACATGGCGGCAATCGCCTACAAATACCCGACCGGTGCGATGGCCGTCTTCGATTTCGATATCGGCGAATGGTCCGATCTCAGGCCCGGGACGGGAAAACTGGTCCATTTCCTGATGCCCAAGTCGTACCGCCAGACGGCCTGAGGCCTGTTTCCTGCCTCCAGGGTTGCGCAAACCGCTTTGATTTGCGCTGCTTGCCTCCCATATAGGGCGGAACAGGCATGAACCGGCAATCGAGACGATTGCAGACAACAGAGGGGCGCATTTCTTGGCCGGCATCACCAGTCTCGCCGATGAGGCGCTGATTGCACTCGACAACCTGCAGGACAGCGCGAAAAACCTGTTTCAGCCGACGCTCCGCCTCGGCGTGACCGGCCTGTCGCGGGCCGGCAAGACGGTGTTCATCACCGCGCTGGTCCACAATCTGCTCAAGGGCGGCCGGCTGCCGCTGTTCGAGGCGCATGCAAGCGGGCGCATCGCAAAGGCGCAACTCAAGCCGCAGCCGAGCATGGATGTGCCGCGCTTTGCCTACGAGGAACATATCCGAACGCTGGTGGAAAAGCGCGCCTGGCCGGATTCGACAAGGGCGATCTCCGAACTTCGCCTGACACTGCATTACGACAGCGCTTCGGCGTGGTCCCGGCAGTTCGGCGCCGGGACCCTCAACATCGACATTGTCGACTATCCCGGCGAATGGCTGCTCGACCTGCCGCTGCTCGGCATGACGTTTACCGAATGGAGCCGCCAGGCGCTTGATCTGGCGGACAAGAAAAACCGCAGACCGCTGGCCGAGAAGTGGCTGAAGCTGCTGGCCAGGACCGATGCCGCCAAGGAAGCGGATGAAAACCGCGCAATCGACCTGGCGCGTGAATTCACCGCCTATCTTACCGCCTGCCGGGAGGATGAAACGGCGCTTTCGACCCTGACGCCGGGGCGTTTCCTGATGCCGGGAGACCTCAAGGATTCCCCTGCCCTGACCTTTTCGCCGCTTGATCCCGGCGATGCCGCCAAAGCCGCGCCGAACTCGCTCTATGCGCTGATGGCCAAACGCTTCGAAGCCTACAAGGATGTAGTGGTGCGGCCCTTCTTCCGCGAACATTTCGCCCGTCTCGACCGCCAGATCGTGCTGGTCGATCCGCTGCAGGCGATCAATGCCGGGCCGGAAGCGCTTCAGGACCTGGAACATGCGCTGGCCGATATCCTGGGCTGTTTTCGTACCGGTTCGTCCTTCTGGCTGCCATCGCTGGTGGTCCGCCGTATCGACAGGATCCTGTTTGCCGCCACCAAGGCAGATCACCTTCATCATGAAAACCATCAGCGGCTGGAGGAAATCCTCAGGCTGCTGGTCAACCGGGCCATGGAGCGGGCGCATTATTCGGGCGCCGGTGCAGAGGTCGTGGCCATGGCGGCGGTGCGGGCGACCAGGGAAGGCGTTGTCGAAGAAGGCGGAGAGACATTTCCGGTAATCATGGGCGAGCCGATCCGGGGCGAAACCATCGATGGCAGGACATTCGACGGCAAGACACAAACCGCGGTGTTTCCGGGCGACCTGCCTGAAGATCCTGCCGTGCTGCTCGATGAAACCGGCAAGGGCAGCATTGCGGGCGAATTGCGCTTTGTCAGATTCCGTCCGCCGAAACTCGAAACCACCGCAGAGGGACTGACCCTGTCGCTGCCGCATATACGGCTCGACCGGGCGCTCGAATATCTGCTGGGCGATCAGCTCGCCTGACAAACACCGGGAATTGCCTTCGATGAGCAGAAAACCGAGAGCCTTCAGTGTGGCGCAAAAGGAAGCGGAAAAGCCGGCACCGGCAGCAAAGAATGCCGGTGTAACAAAAACCGGCCGCAAGCCCCGTGCCATCGATATGCCGACGAAGGCGGCCAGCAAGGGCATCAGGATCACCACCCTGCCGGAGGAAGCCGTCGATCCCGTCTATGCGGAACTGGCGAGAACCGGCGCCGAGACCCCGGAAATCCGCGATCTGCAGAAGCTTGAGCCCGAACCCGCTTCGCCTGCCGGCAAACGGCGTGCTTTCGGCTGGGGAAAACTGGCGCTTTCGGCTTTCACCCTGCTGGCGGGCCTTGCCCTGTCGCTTTGGCTGGACAGCCTGGTACGCGATCTTTTCGCCCGCAACAGCTGGCTCGGTTATGCGGCGCTGTCGCTGACGGGGCTGCTGGCACTCGCCGTACTGGCTGTCGCGCTCAAGGAAATCCGGGCGCTTTGGCGCCTGCGCACCATCGACGGTCTGCGCCAGGAGGCGGAAGCCGCGCGCAACGGCAACAATCTTGCGCTCGCCCGGCGGGTTTCAAGAGAAGTCTCGTCGCTTCTCGCCGATCATCCCGAAACGGCGCGCGGGCGGGCCCTGATTGCCGCCCATGATGGCGAAGTCATGGACGGGCGCGATGTAATCGGCCTTGTCGAGCGGGATCTGCTGGCGCCAATGGACCAGACGGCGCGGGCAATGATCATGGGCTCGGCGAAACGGGTCTCTGTCGTTACCGCCGTCAGCCCGCGCGCACTGATCGATGTCGGCTTCGTCCTGTTCGAAAATGTGAGGCTGATTCGCCGCATCGGCGAGCATTACGGCGGAAAGCCCGGCTTTCTCGGCTCTGCCCGGCTGGTGCGTCAGGTGGTGTTTCACCTCGGCGCCACCGGCGCCATCGCCGTCGGCGACGGACTGCTCCAGCAGGTGATCGGCCACGGCCTTGCCGCCAAACTGTCGGCCCGGCTCGGCGAGGGCGTGGTCAACGGGCTTTTGACGGCCCGCATCGGCCTTGCAGCGATGGACATCTGCCGTCCGGTAGCATTCGGCGAGACGAAACGCCCGAAACTGTCGGAATTCATGTCGGAGATCGTCAAGCTGCAGGGTAGCGGAACCTCAGCCAGGACAGACGCCTGAAGGCGGCACGCGCCGGAAACTACGAGTTGATTTGCCAAGAAGCGATCCCGGCTGTATCCTGTTTGACGCATGCCCGGCTATTGTTCGTCGATTACGTGGCTGTAACATGATTTGAAGGGCGGCTGAGAGGAATTGATTAACCATTTTCGGTAACATTCCGCTTGTAAGCCCTGTTGCTCCCGTTTTGGAAGATTGGACCATGTTGCGTACCCTGTTGAGTGCCCTGCTTTTTGTTTTCGCCGCATCCGGCATCGCCCATGCGAGCGATCTCGCCTTTTTCAACGAGGTCGAGGGAAAGTGGTCCGGACCCGGTGAAATCGTTGCCGGCAAATACAAGGGAACCAAGTTCACCTGCGTGTTCAGCGGGGTCAATCCGGCTGCCAAGGCAGGCATGAAGATCGACGGATACTGCCGTGTCGGCGTCTTCTCGCAGCCCATGAACGCCATCATCGAAAAGGCCAGCGGCAGCTATCGCGGCAAGTTCCTCGACGGTGAAGCCGGCGAAGGCATGGACATCACCGGCGGGCGCTATACCGCCAACAAGCTGGTGGTCAACATCAAGCGCAAGGATCTGCGCGGGATACTGGTTGCCAGCAAGGATAATGCCGACCACATGCAGATGACGATTTCGGTAAGTGTCGACGGCCGGCTCATTCCGGTGATCGGCATGCGGCTCGACCGCATGGGCGGCAAGAGCGACGGCCAGAAAATCGCCAACCGCAGCTAAGACTGCGAAAGCGGGCCGGCCCAGCCGGGCCGGGCTTCATTGAGTTCGATTTCCGATCCCTCGCCTTTTTCGACCAGTGCATCAAGCCAGGCGCTTGCCGGTTTTCCGGCGATTTCAAGCTGCGGATCGATATCGCATAACGGCCTGATGACGAATATGCGCTGTGCCGCTCTTGGATGCGGAAGGATGAGGCCTTCCCATTCTCCCTCGACACCTTCGTAGACCAGAATATCGAGATCGATTGTCCGGGGCCCCCAACGGCGGGTCTTGCGGCGCTTCAGATCATTTTCGATACGCTTGAGCTCTGCCAGCAAATCCCGGGGGGCAAGCGCCGTCGAGATGCGGATGCAGGCATTGAGGAAATCATCCTGGTCAGCATCGCCCCATGGCTTGGTGCGATAGAGCGACGACGCCGCCTCGACCCTCGTGCCGGGCAATGCGCCGATGCCCGCCACCGCCTGTCGCATCGACCGGCGAACATCGCCGACATTTCCGCCGAGGCCGATCCACGCCCTGGCAGGCGCGCCCTCAGGGATAGACAACCGTCACCTCGATGTTGTCGAGAACGCCCTGAACCGGTGCATTGGGCTTGCGGATGGTGATTTCTGCGCGGCGGATCATCTTGAATTTCTTGCACAGGGATTTTGCCACCTGCAAGGCCAGTGCCTCGATCAGGTATCGGCGCTGGCCGGTAACCGTCCGCTCAATGACCTTGAACGCCTTGCCGTAATCGACGGTTCCGCGGATGTCGTCGTTTTCAAGCGACGAACCGCCATCGACGGTGAGAACCGCATCGACAAAGAAACGCTGCCCGAGCACCTCCTCCTCGTTGTAGATGCCGTGACGGGCGAAGAAGGCGCAGTTCTTCAGGGTGATGGTATATTCGCTCATTCGGTTCTCCCGGCACTGAACCTTGCAGGTCAGCCGGCCATACGGCCTTCCGCCGCCAGCACGGCATCGGCAATGCGCAGGGCATCGCGGTTTCTTGGCACATCATGGACGCGAAAGACAGCGCTTCCTTTCATCCGTGCGACAACGCTTGTCGCAGCAGTGCCGCTATCGCGCCGCCCGGGCGACCTGCCCGTCACATGGCCGATGAACCGCTTGCGCGAGGTGCCGGTCAGGATGTGGCAGCCGAGATCGAACAACTCCTCCATGCGCGCCAGCAGTTCAATGTTTTCGTCATGGTCCTTGGCAAAACCGAATCCGGGATCGAGCACTATTTTCTCGCGCGCTATTCCGGCTTCAAAGGCGACCTCAAGGCTGCGTCCGAGAAATAGGCGCTGATCGGCGATGACATCGGCCTCCTTCTGCCGCTCGCGGCCGGTATGCATCAACAGGCAGCCGGCAGAAAGCCCGGCGGCCACGCCGGCAAGATCCGGGTCACGCTGAAAGCCCCAGATATCGTTGATGATATGGGCGCCCGCCCTGACCGCCAGTTCAGCCGTCTTTGCCCGCCAGGTGTCGACCGAAAGCAGGACGCCGCTGCCGCTCAGCGCCTCGAAGACCGGCAGGATACGGTCCTGTTCCTCGGCGGCGGAGATTTCCTCGAAACCGGGACGCGAGGATTCGCCGCCGATATCGATGATTTCGGCCCCTTCCCTCACCATCCGCCTCGCCCGGCGTATGGCCGCATCCGGCCGCTGATAGCGCCCGCCATCGGAAAACGAGTCGGGGGTCACATTCAACACCCCCATGATGACGGCACGCGGCCCGAGCTCGATCTGCCGGCCATGGCCAAGTTTCCAGTTGAACGGAGCAAAGGGATCAAACGTCATCAAAGCCACCTGTCTGCCGCCACGGGGATTTCATTGATGTGGAATGTCTGGCGGTAGCGTTCTCACAAATGTTTTTCAACAGAA
Organism: Phyllobacteriaceae bacterium; assembly: GCA_023954255.1. Lineage (GTDB taxonomy): Bacteria > Pseudomonadota > Alphaproteobacteria > Rhizobiales > Rhizobiaceae > Salaquimonas. Next base: position 19,886 of record JAMLIH010000017.1, read on the forward strand.
GAGAAGTTGATTACCTGTTGCCGATGTGACAGTTGATCGCCGTCGGCTATGCACTTAGGGTCGGCATGGGGCATTTACCCGCTGTTTGCTGGCAGCGGAAGACTGGGCTGACGGTTTACATGCAATCCACGCATTCTGGCGAAACAGGCGGGCTGTCCGTGACCTTCTGGGGCACCCGCGGAACCCGTATGGTCACGGGCGACCCCTTCATGCGCTACGGCCGCAAGACGATCTGCGCGGAAGTGCGGTGCGGCAACCGGGTCATCGTGCTCGACGCGGGCTCGGGCCTTGTGCCGCTGGGATCGGCGATGATGAAAAACGGCATTCGCCGCTTTGACCTGCTGCTGACCCATGCCCATTACGATCATGTGGAGGGCATCCCCTTCTTCGAACCGTTCTACGATCCCGGGTTCACGGTGAACTTCTGGTCGGGCAAGCTGAAGGGGATTCGCAGGACAAGGGATATCGTCGACGGATTGATGAAGGAGCCTTATTTTCCGATTCGCCAGGAGAAGTTCCTCGCCGATATCCGCTACCGTGACGTTGAAGACCACGCCGTTATCGACCTCGGCGACGGCATAGAGGTCCACACGACAAGGCTCCATCATCCCGGCGGGGCGACCGGATACCGGATAGAATATGGCGGCAAGCGCTTTGCCTTCATCACCGACACCACCCATGCGCCGGGCCAGCGCGACACGGAACTGGTGGCGTTCCTGAAGGGTGTCGACGCATTAGCCTATGATTGCAGCTATCTGGATGCGGAGTTTCCGCGTTTTGCCAGCTTCGGCCACTCCACCTGGGAGGAGGCCGAACGGCTGCGCGAGGCGGCCGGTGCAGGCCGTGTCTTCGGCATCCACCACATGCCCTTCCGCGACGATGCGGCACTGGACGCGATTTCAGCGCAGATCGAAAAGGACAAGGGGCTTTGTACCGTCACGAAGGACGGGATGAAGGTGACATTCTAGACTAAATCAGCAGTAGGTGCCGCAATTTTCAACGTCCATCTTTTCCGGCTCCGACTCCGGGCTTTCTCCCGGACCTTCATTGCCCTCGGGCGGAGTTGGCTGCACCCCAACGGCCGGATCAAGCGCCGCGCGCACGGCACAGGACAGGACAGGTGCCCGCCATCCCAGTTGGAAACGGTTTTGCCGCGACGTCAGCGTGTAATCGCCATTCTCCGCAGCCCGGTCACCCGAGCGCAGATAGGGCAGTTCATGCGCCTCGTTCGGCGTAACCTCGGCAATATCGCAGGGCCGGTTGACGACAACGCAATTGGAACTCGAACAGGCCTCGATCTCTCCCTTGAACAGAATGACCCGGGTCAGGCCGAAAGCATCGACATAAACATCGAATATCGTCCCCCGCACACCAATCGTCGAAACCGGTGTCTTCACCGTGAAAGCGCCCTTGGGCGAATTGCCGGTAATGAAGCGGAAGGCTCCCTTGGCAACCTCGATCGTTCCCTGCTGGAAGCCGTTGCTGCCGACAACGAAATCATCGAGACGAACAACGGAATTCTCGCCGACCACGATGCGTGAGTTGTCGTTGAGCCGGATTTCGCCGTGGGAGTTTATCTCCGCCGAGACCGCTTCGCTGGCAAAGACGGGATCCTTCGGTGCAAGGCGGCGGCTGTTGAGCGAGCCGGTGACCACATTGATCACCCGAACGGATTGCCCAACCTCTTCAGCAGCATGGGCGGGAAAACCTGCACAAACCATTGCCATCAGTGAAACCGCCGACAGCAGCGCTCGAACACTGCCTCTTGGCTTGATGGACCGGGAACTCTTCAACATGACGGACTCCACTTTAAGTCTTTGTTTCTTGCCGGCATTGACTGCTGCCGGCATTATCTTTTGCCGGCTTTGTCATCGCTGCACTTCGGCTTCCGCCGTGCAGACCTGCCTGCAAATACTACAATGCTGTTGTGCGCCCCGATCTTGACGGTTACCGTAACGTCTATCCTTCCATACGTAAAGCTGCTGTGATGGCTGTCACACAGCCGAACAGAACTGTCTTTTATTCCAAGCCTGCATGCTAAAACGCATACTCAAAGGAAAAACCCCCTACGTACTGGCCATATCGGCCGGCGTGACGGTAATTGCCCTGCTTTTTTCGCTGTCGCGGCCCGATCTTCTGCTTCCCTTACAGAACCTGGTTTTCGATTCCTATCAACAACTTAAGCCGCGGGATGCAGGACAAAGCGCGGTCGTAGTGGTGGATGTCGACGAATCGTCGATCAAGGCGCGCGGACAATGGCCCTGGCCGCGCGCCGTACTCGCCGAACTGACCGGCCGCCTCGGGCGGGCCGGTGCTGCCGCGATCGCCTTCGACATGGTGTTTTCGGAGCCGGACCGGACAACGCCCGCCTATCTTGCCGGCCAACTGCCCGCCAACATGCCCAACCGAGAAGCGGTTGCCGCCGCGCTGAAGTCCCTGCCCGACAACGATGCGGTCTTCTCCGAAACCATTGCCAATTCGCCGACCGTGCTCGCCTTCTTCGACTCCGGAGATCAACGCGGCCAGGCAGCCCGCAAGATCGCCGGTGTGAGCTGGCTCGGCGAGGATCTGAGCAGCCTGCTCGAACCGCTTCAGGGATCGATCGCCAGCATGCCCGCCCTGGTCGATGCCGCGCGCGGTCACGGCCATATCAGCCTCGGACCGGGGCAAACCGACGATGTGGTACGGCGCGTGCCGCTTTTTGCCGCCCAGGGCGGCAACGTCTATCCCTCGCTGGCGGCAGAAGCACTGCGGGTGGCGCTGGAGACGGCGACGGGCCAGCGCCAGTCCTTTCTGCTGGTCACCACCTTTGCCGGCAGAGAGGGTGGAGATGCAGACCGAGCCAGCGGCGGTGCGGCAGCCATCACCATGGCAAGGCTCGGCAATTTCACCATGCCACTGACCAAGAAAGGCATGCTCGACCTTTATTATGCGCCCGCAGGCCAAACCGACTTTCTCTCCGCCGATACCGCCCTGTCCAGCCCGGCAGACCTGCTGGCAGAGCGCGTCGGCGGCAAGATCGTTCTCATCGGCACGTCGGCTGCCGGCCTGCGGGACATCCGCATCACGACCCTGCGCGAGGCGGTTCCCGGCGTTGCAATCCACGCCCAGGTCATCGACCAGATCATGCAGGGTGCCTTCCTCAACCGGCCGGACTGGGCACCAGGTGCGGAAGCGGTGCTGGCTGCCGTATTGTCGCTGGTCATCATCGCCGCGCTGCCCTTTCTCGGCGTCCTGTCGGCGGCTGCCTTCGGCGCAGCCTGCGCCGGCGCCGTGCTGGCGATCAGCTGGTGGGCATTTTCGCGCCATGGGCTGCTGATCGATCCGCTGTTTCCGCTGCTTTTGTCGCTCACGGCCTATTTCCTGACGACACTGCTGCTTTACACCTTTGCCGACCGCGAGCGCCGTTTCGTGCGAACCGCCTTTCGTCATTACATCGCCCCAAGCCTGCTGACCCGGCTCGAGGAAAACCCGGAAGCGCTGAAACTGGGCGGGGAAATCCGCGACATGACACTGATGTTCATGGATGTGCGCAACTTCACGGCGATTTCGGAGAAGCTGACGCCTGAAGAACTGGTGACCTTTCTCAACGATCTCCTGTCGCCGCTGTCGGACATCATCCAGCGCCATGACGGAGCGATCGACAAATATATCGGCGATTCGATCATGGCGTTCTGGAATGCGCCGCTGGATGTGGAGGATCATGCCCGCAAGGCCTGTCTTGCAGCGCTTGAAATGCTTGAGGAAGTCGAGCGCCTCAACAAGCGCGATGCCTTCGGCTTCAAGGCACGCGGTCTGGGAGAAGTGGCAATCGGCATCGGCATCAACACCGGTCCGGGCTGCGTCGGCAATCTGGGTTCTTCCACCCGGTTCGACTATTCCGTGGTCGGTGACACGGTAAACGTCGCCGCACGGCTCGAAACGGCGACCAAGGAAACGGGTGCTCCCATCCTGGTTTCCGCCCAAACGGCTGCCGAAGCGCCCCAATTGGCCTATCTTCCCGCCGGAAAGCTGGAACTCAAGGGAAAATCACAGGCTCAGGAGGTGTTTGCCCTTGCAGGCGATGCGAACGACAAGGAAAGCAGCGCATTTCAGGCGCTGGCACGCATGGTGGACGACCTTTCCTCACTGCCTGCAGCGAAGCGGAAAAAGGCCATCGGCGATTGCCTTGCCGCCGCAAAGCCCTATCTGCATTCCTTCCTTTCGCGGCTTGCATGAGCAGCAGGAAAGCAGGACCTGTCCATGACGGCTCATAAAGAAAACGGCGGCCCGGCGGCCGGGCCGGCAATCGTCTGGTTTCGTGACGATCTGCGTTGTGCGGACCATCCCGCCCTGCATCATGCCGCCTCGCTCGGCCATCCGGTCATCGCCGTCTACGTGCACGATGAGGAAACCGCCGGAATGCGGCCCAAGGGCGCGGCGCAGAAGTGGTTTCTGCACCAAAGCCTCGCCGCGCTTGCAGATGCGCTGTCGAAAAAAGGCTGCAGCCTTCGCATCTTCAAGGGGGCAAGCGAAACGGTCCTCAAGAAACTCGCTGCAGAAACCGGCGCAGCCGGCATCTATTGGCTGCGCCGCACCGGCGAGGCAGAAGTCGGGACTGACCGTCGTCTGAAGGCTTATTTCCGGCAATCGGGCATGGAAGCGACAAGCTTCAACGGCAATCTGCTGCATGAGCCAAGCCGCTTTCTGACCGGTAGCGGCGGCCCCTACAAGGTGTTCACGCCATTCTGGAATGCGCTGCAGCGCAAGGGCGAGCCTCATCCACCCCTTCCCGCGCCAGAGGCGCTGAAGGGCTTTGGCGGCAAGATGACGGGCGCCTGTGAACTCGATGCGCTCGGCCTGAAGCCGCACAGCCCCAACTGGGCTGATGGCTGGGAAGCGCTGTGGCCTGCCGGCGAGGCAAGCGCAGGGCAACTTCTCGATGACTTTCTGGCACAGGGCGCGCAAGGCTATGGCGAGGGCAGAGACTTTCCCGCTGGCGGCAACGTTTCCCGGCTCTCGCCCTATCTGCGTTTCGGCGTGGTTTCGCCATGCCAGCTCTGGCATGCCATGCGCCAGCGCCAGGACAGCGGGAATGTCGGCGACCGGGATGCCGGCAAATTCCTGTCGGAACTGGCATGGCGGGAGTTCTGCCATCACCTGAGGTTTCACTTTCCGGATCTGGCCAGCCGGAATTTTCAGCCCAAGTTCGACCGTTTTCCGTGGCGCGAGCCGGCTTCGGATATCCTTGAGCGCTGGAAAAAAGGGCTTACCGGCTATCCCGTCGTCGATGCCGGCATGCGCGAACTCTGGCAGACCGGCTACATGCACAACCGCATCCGCATGGTCGCCGCCTCCTTTCTCGTCAAGCATCTGCTGATCGACTGGCGCATCGGCGAAGGCTGGTTCTGGGATACGCTTGCCGATGGCGATCCGGCAAGCAATCCGGCCAACTGGCAATGGGTTGCCGGCTGCGGTGCCGACGCGGCGCCATACTTCCGCATCTTCAACCCGGTGCTTCAGGGGCGCAAGTTCGACCCGAAAGGCGAGTATGTGCGGCACTATGTGCCGGAAATCGCCCGATTGCCGGACAAGTACCTTCATGCGCCGTGGGAAGCGCCGGTACCGGTGCTGGAAGCAGCAGGCATCATCCCCGGAGAAACCTATCCCGCGCCGGTTGTCGATCACACGCATGCCCGTCTTCGGGCCCTGGCTGCCCTGAAGGAAACGGCACATGCGGATGCGCAGGATGACAAGCCGGCAGATCGATAATTGCCGTCCAAAACCCTTGCAAAGCGTTCAGCGAACGTGGAAAATATCGCCAACATGACCGCAGGAAGCCGTTTTTGAGCGGCAAACCGGCGGCACAACGACAAACTGGGGAGTGCTGTGGCCCGGTCTCCGCATGGCCATGGCAGCAAGGCACAGGGAAAGATGCCGGAAAAACGCCGCGTTTGCCGGTATCCTTCGTTGGCAGGAGGCGTATGGCGATGACGGGAACAAACTCCGCGACAACGGCGGGCGGGAACGGTTCCGGGCCGCTCGAGGTAACCCTCGACAACATCAAGCAGATCACGGCAAACCTGCCGTTTCACAGTTCGGCCATCCTGAAGGCGCTGACCCGCATCGACGCCGGCGCGCTGACCATCGTGTTTCCCAACGGCGTTTCCTACCGTTTCGAGGGCGACAAGCCGGGTCCCGATGCGGATATCACCCTGCATAACTGGAACCCCCCGCGCCGCGCGCTGATGGGCGGCTCGATCGGCGTTGCCGAAAGCTACATGGACATGGAGTGGGATTCGAGCGATGTCACCGCGCTTCTGGAGCTTTTCTCAGTCAATTACGACCTTGGCAACGAACTGACCTCGCCGACCTTCTTCCAGGTCATTCTGGAGCGCTTCCGCCACTGGATGAATACCAACACCAAGCGCCAGTCGCGCAGGAATATTTCGGCCCACTACGATCTGGGCAACGAGTTTTACGGCCTGTGGCTGGACAAGAGCATGACCTATTCGTCTGCAATCTACGAGGACGGAGCCAACTCGCTGGAAGCCGCACAGGCAGCCAAATACAAATCGCTGGTCGACAATACCGGCATCGGCGACGGCGACCGGGTGCTTGAAATCGGCTGCGGCTGGGGCGGGTTTGCCGAATATGTGGCGAAGAACACCAACGCCCGCGTCACCGGCCTGACGATCAGCCAGGAACAGTTCGAATTTGCCAGCGCGCGCATCCAGAAGGCCGGACTCGGCGAAAAGGTCGAACTCAAGCTGCAGGACTACCGGGACGAAACCGGCGTCTACGACAAGATCGCCTCGATCGAGATGTTCGAGGCAGTGGGCGAGAAGTACTGGCCGGTCTATTTCGGCAAGCTGCGCGACTGCCTCACACAGGGCGGCAAGGCGGGATTGCAGATCATCACCATCGCCGACCGCAGCTACGGCATCTACCGATCACGGCCGGACTTCATCCAGCGCTATGTCTTTCCCGGCGGCATGCTGCCCTCGCCTTCGATCCTGTCGAAACTGGCCGCTGACGCCGGTTTGACGGAACACCCGCCACGCGTCTTTCCGCAGGACTATGCGCGGACGCTGGCCGAATGGCGCGACAATTTCTGGGATGCGTGGGAGCGGATCGCGCGGCTCGGTTTCGATGAACGCTTCAGGCGAATGTGGGAATTCTACCTGCACTATTGCGAAGCGGGTTTCCGCTCGCAGAACATTGATGTAAGGCAGGTCTTCTACGCGAAACCCTAACCGCTGCAGGGGCCGGCATGTGACACCGGCGCAAGATGAGGCAGCAGGTGCGAAAGATTTCCGGATGCGGCGAACAAGATTGATGACCATCGGCCTGCTGGTGCTGGTCGCCGGCTGTACCGCCGTAACGTCGCGGACCAATGTCAATGTCGGCTACTACAACGTCGGCGGTTCGTCGTTCAAGGAACTCGACCAGCAGATTGCCCTGCACGGACCGCAGGTTCCCGGCGTCGGGCGCGCGATTGCGGCAACCAGCATCCGCATGACGCCGAACATCCGCTTCGGCCAGATCAATGGCGCGTGCCGCGTGACCACCGCCAAGGTCAAGGTACAGGCCAATGTGACCCTGCCCCGGTTTGCAGACCGCAAGGCTGCGACGCAGAAGCTGAAGGGGGCAATCGACAATATCGAGGCCTATGCAAGGCTGCACGAGGCGGTGCATGTTTCGATTGCCGACAGCTTTGCCGAAAGGGCGGAAAAAGAGATTTCAGGCCTGCCGCCAACCGCCGATTGCGATGTCCTGAGGGAGAATATCGGCGCCACCTACAACCGCATCATGAAGGAACATGAAGCAGCCCAGCTGGAATTCGACGCCCAGGAGCAGCGGCGATTTGCCAAGCGGAGCTGACTGCCTGTAACAGGCTTCAACGATTACCTTAAAAAGACAGGCTAACCTATTGTTATGCCTGTTTTTCCGGAACGTAGACAACAAGTCCATCCAGTTCGTCCGTCACCTTGATCTGGCAGGAAAGACGCGAGCTTTCCTTCGGCTCATAGGCGAAATCCAGCATGTCGGCTTCCATGATGTCGGCTTCGCCGGCCTTTTCCCGCCATGCCTCGTCCACATAGACATGACAGGTGGCGCAGGCGCAGGCGCCACCGCATTCCGCCTCAATGCCCGGCACGGAATTCTTGATGGCGTTTTCCATCACCGTGGTTCCAACCGCAGCCTCCACTTCATGGGACTTTCCGTCGTGGGTAACGTAGGTGATTTTCGGCATGTAAACTTCCTCTCGCAGCTTTCGCTGCTGCCATCATTCCGGGAGCTTGCGTGGAATACGAACTGCGGACCGGGCGATTTCCTGGCGGCTTGGTCTGTGAACTTGGGCCTGGGCACTGCTTTGCGCTTCGGCCGGAGACTTTTCCTGAAAGCTCTGGCCTGGGCGGTTTGCACATAAGCGAAGATGGCGGCAAGTCAAGTCCGGTGGGTGATGCATCTGCCGCAGCAGCACCGGCAAGGCATCCCCGGAGGGGTCAGCCGAGTTGTTCGATGTATTCGATCACCCGGTTGAGTTCAGCCTCGACGTCCTCATAGCCGCCATGGCGGACGGCTTCGACTTCCTCGGCCCGGTCGGCCAGATCGAAGGCGCCGATGCCACGGGCCGCGCCCTTCAGCGAATGGGCGGCACGGATGCGATTGGTGACGTCGCAACTGTTGAGCATCATTTTCATGTAGATCTGGGACTGGGCCTTGAACATGGAGAGAATTTCGGCCTCCAGGGCTTCATCGCCCTGAGTCTGGTTTCCCAGGTGAACCAGATCGACCGGCTTCGCATTTCCCTCACGTTGTCGGGCTTCGACCACGTCCCGTTTGAGCGCCATCGGCATTGAACAACTCCTGCACCACGTCTCCCGAAGACAGGTTAGCAGGCAGGAGTAAACAAGTTGCTTACCGATGGGAAAGCCGACCGCAACCGCCCCGGGCGATCAGGAAAGGCCGCTTTCGGCGACACCCCGGCCCTTGTCTGTCAGTCTGCAGACCAGCCAGTCGGGCTTGACGGGGTTGGAGAACCAGGGTTCCGCCCAGCCCTTTTCAATGCAGCTTCTGATTGTGGCCGGCCTGATCTCCTGCCCGCCGCGATCAAACAGCGGCAGCTTGCCGCCGGGCTGGGCGAGGCCAAGGCGCAGATAGCGCAATTGCGCTTCGCTCGCACGCTGGCCGCCGGAACCGTTGCTGCCGGTGGAACCGGCCTTCTCCTTGCCGGATTTCCCGGCATTTTCAGGCACTTGCCCTTTTTTTGGCATTTGAATGACGGTCATGACGCACTCCAAAATGACCCATCCGGGCACCGCAAAGGCGGTTCCCCCTGTCCGGCAGCCATAAGGAGCGCGCATCCCTGCCGGTTTTTTAACCTTGTTTTAACTATTTGCTGAACAGCAAAGCCGATTTATTGTACCCTCAACCATAGTGTGCCATGTAGATTGGCTTGCGGCAAGACGGTGGTGGGACGGCCTGGTTTATCAGGGTTAATCTGCCTGCCGAACGAGGATGACAGGGGCACGGCATGGCTTTGGCGAGAAATTCGCAGCCAGCCGCTTCAATCTGCCATCCGAAGCTTTCCGCGAAAATCGAGTGACATACCTGCAGGAGCGCTTTGCCTGCTGTGTAAACGGGGAAGCAAGAGTAGCAGACCATGGCCAGCAAGTCCGGCAAGAAGCTGAAAACCGAGGCGGTTGCAGAGGCCGTCGAAAAGGCGCTGGATATCGAGGTTTCCTTCGACGACCTCGATGAGGCTTCGCTCGGCAATCTTGCTGACGACGGCGATGCCCTGTTCAACGAACTGGAAGAAAAGCTGGCTGCTGCTGCCAGCGAGTTGCGCGACGCCGAAGAGAACCAGAACACCAGGCAGGCGGAGAGCGCCACAAAAGGCGGCGGTTCCGCAAAATCAGGCGCTGGCACCAGCGCATCTGCGGAAAAGCAGACTGCCGCTCCCTCATCCCGCCTTCCCGTCAGCGACAAGCCGCGCGACCGGCAGGGTTCGGCAAATCCCTATCTCGTCCCCGCCAATGACGAAACCCGCAATGCGGTATCGGAACTGGTCTACAGCCTGCAGAAGAAGCCTTCGCGTTTGCCGCTCGTCATCGCCGCATTGTGCTCGGCCCTTTGGCTGGCGCTGCTGTGGTATTACGTGAGGACCAACGAGCCGGGGCTTCTTGCCGCCGAAACGCCCCTGCTTGCCCGACTGAGCGACCCGAAATCCTATGTCTATGCCGGTCTGGCGATCATTCCGGTGATGATGATGTGGGCCTATGCGACGCTGCTGCGCCGCGCCCAGGAAATGCGCCAGGCGGCAGGCTCGATGACGGAGGCGGCCATCCGGCTGATGCAGCCTGAATCGATTGCTTCCGACTCCATCCGCTCGGTGGGCAGTGCCATCCGCCGCGAGGTTGCTGCCATGAGCGACGGGGTGGAACGCGCCCTGGCGCGGGCCGGACAGCTTGAAAGCATGGTGCAGAACGAGGTCTTGAACCTGCAGCGCTCCTATTCGGACTCCGAGATCCGGCTGCGCACGCTTCTGACCGATATTTCCAAGGAACGCGAGAGCGTTCTGGGCCACGCCGAACAGCTTCGCAGCTCGATTGCCGGTTCCCATGTCGGGCTGACCCAGGAACTCGACGCAGCCAGCGGCCGCATCAAGGGTGTGATCGACGAGGCTGCCAGCCTTCTGTCGAACACGCTGCAAACGCGGGAAGAAGGCATTACCGCCTCGCTCAGCGAAGCCGGTGACCGGCTGGTGTCGCTATTGTCGACCAGCGGCACCGACCTTGAGAACAAGCTTTCCAGCCGCACCGCGGAACTGGAAAAGACGCTGATTGCCAGGACCCGCGATCTCGACGAACAGATTTCCATGGCCGGCTCCACCGTCGCCAACCTGATGCAGACCCAGTCTTCGCAGTTGAAGGCGCAGACCGAGACACTGACCCGGGACTTCGAGGATGCGATCGGCATCCGGGTGGCCGATTTCTCCTCCCGGCTCGAGGAAACCGGCACCGGTCTCAAGTCGCTGCTCGATGCACGCCTTGCCGCGCTGAGCGACTCGCTGGACAACAAGGGTGGCGCCTTCGTCGAAACGCTGGGCAGCAGGACCGCCGAACTCGACATGGTGCTGAACGAACGCACGACGGCGATCAACGAGGCACTGAAAGAACGCCTCGACAGCTTCTCCGGCAATGTGGGCAGCCAGTTCACGGGCTTTACCGGCATGCTGGACGAACGCCAGAAACGGCTGGAGACCTCCATTCAGTCGGTTGGCGACAGCATTGCCACGCGCTCCAAGGCGCTGGAGGAAGCCGTTCGCAAGCAGCATGCCGATATCGCTGCCTCGCTGATGAACGGGCTCACCGCCGTCAACGCCAAGGCGACCGAAATCCGCAGCAACCTCGATGGCGAAAGCCGGAAGCTTGTCGAGGGCATGGACGCCCAGAGCCAGTCGCTGGTCCAGCAGCTCGATGCGCGCCTGCGCGCGCTGACAGAGGCCGTGGAGGCCAATGCCGCCACCCTGACAGGCCTGATGGAGGAAAAGTCCGCCAAGCTCGCCCAGACGCTTGCTTCGGGATCGGAAATCTTCTTCAGCGGCCTCGACACCCAGACGATCAATCTCGGCAACAATCTCGACGAGAAGGCAGGCAAGTTGCTCGGCGACATCGACCAGCGCAGCCAGGGCATGCTCAGCGAGCTTGATCAACGCAGCCAGAACATGACCGGCGGCCTTGATGAACGCAGCCAGAATCTGATTTCCGCACTGGATCAGCGAACCCAGGACATGGTCGCCAAGCTCGAGGGCAAGTCGGACGGCTTTGCCGCGACCCTGGAAAACCGGGTTGCGGCAATAGGCCAGTCGATCGATGCCAAGACGGCGGCACTTGCCGAGGAACTGGAGGCCCGCAAGAAGGGCGTCGGCGAGGCTCTCGACAGAAAGCTCACCGAGCTGGGCGGCATCATGGCAACCGGCGAGGCGGGCATCACCCAGGCCGTGGAGAGCAAATACGGTCTGTTTTCCAGGATGCTGGAAGACCGCCAGAACGCCATTGCCGCAGAACTCGATGCCAAGATCCAGTCGACTGTCGGTGCCATCGACGAGAAATCGGCTGCCATTTCGGCCATTCTTACCGAGCGGGCCAACATCATCCAGAGCAGCCTTGGCAGCGGACTGACCGAAAGCCAGCGCATGCTGGAGGCCAAAACCAGGGAATTCAACGAATTGCTGGCGGGCCGTTCCAGGGAGCTGTCGGAAATCCTCGACAGTACCGCCCTGCCCCTGGTCGAGCAGATCAGGAACCAGGGCGAGGAAGTGGCCGGAAAACTCGGCACTGTCCACGCCTCCGTCAAGGAGGATGTCGGCGCTCTGCTTACCAGCCTCAGCGATGTTACCGATTCCATGGGCGTCCTGATCGACCAGGCCGGCAGCGATCTTGCCAGCATGCGCGAGACGATTTCCTTCCAGGCCGCCAACATGGCGGAGACCGTGGAGAAGGCGCGCACCGATGTCGAGCAGTCGAGCGAACTGGCCAATACCGCCCATCTGAAGATGGACGAGACAGCGCGCAGCCTGCTGGCCAATATCGGCGATATCGCCACCCGGTTCGAAAACCAGGGCCGCATGCTGGAGGACGCGACCGCGCTGATCGACAGCGCCCAGCGCAATTTCTCCCAGACGCTGGAAGACCGCGAAGGCGCCCTTGCCGACCTCGCCGCCGGCCTTTCGGCGCGCACCAGCGAGATAGAGCAGTCGATGGCGGCCTTCGGCAACATGCTGACAAAGACCATGGACGAGATGACCCAGCGCTCGCGTCTTGTCGGCAGCACGGTGTCGTCGGAAGTCGGCACGGCGATCGAGGAGACGACACGGCGGTTTTCTGCTGCGACGGAAGCGATGCGCCAGGCTGCCCAGCAGATCCAGGGCGAGCTGGAAGAGACCCGCAACCAGATGCGTCGCGGGGTGATGGAACTACCGGAAGAAACGCGCCAGAGCGCCGATGCCATGCGCAAGGTCGTGGCCGACCAGATCGCCGCGCTGCGTGACCTGTCGGAAATCGTCACCAAGTCCGGCAAGGCGCTGGACACCGCACCGGCCCAGGCAGCCCCGGCAAGACAGTTTGCCAGCGCAGGCGCCAAGCGGCCGATTGCCGCGCCGCGCCCGCAGCCGGTACCGCCGTTTCAGCCAGCGGCGTCGCGCGATTTTCCGCCGCAAACCCACATCCCTTCGGCGCAGCAGGCATATCCGGCAGACGACCAGCCGCGCAGCGTGCGGCCCTTCCCGCCGGAAACCGCGCAACAGGCGCCAGCGATGCCCGCCCCGCAATACGATCCGGCAGCGCGTGATGAGGCAGGCGGCTGGGTAAGCGATCTGCTGCGCCGCGCCTCGGAAGAAGAGCGCCGGGGGCCGGCAAGCCCCTATGCGCCGGGTTCCGCCCGTCAGCCGCAGCAAAGCGAACTGCACCGGATCGAGAGCCTCAATGCGCTTTCAATGGATATTGCAAGGCTGATCGACGATGAAGCCTCGGTCGATCTGTGGCAACGCTACCAGCGCGGCGAGCGCAATGTCTTCACCCGCCGGCTCTACACGCTGCAGGGCCAGCAGACCTTCGACGAAATCCGCCGCAAGTATTCAAGCGAGCCGGAGTTCCGCCGCGCCGTGGACCGCTATGTGGACGATTTCGAGCGCCTGCTGAAGGATGTCGCCGCCAAGGACCGCGACAACATCATGACGCAGACCTATCTGACATCGGATACCGGCAAGGTCTACACCATGCTGGCCCATGCCTCGGGCCGCTTCGGAAACTAGACCGTTTTCACGTTTCGCCAGAAACGGAGCAACGATCTTGTCCGGTGATTTTGCTTGTGCATTCAGGTTTTGCCGGTTCCGTCAAAACCTGGATTGCTCCGGGAAACAGATAAGGATGCCTGCGCCAGCAGCAGGCGGTCAAAGGCTCAAACGCCCGAATAAGTCCATCTGACGATCTCGGCCGAAACCAGGTCGAAGGCATCGTCCAGTGCCGTTGCCACGGCAAGCCCGTCCGTCCCACTCAGGGGAACGGATTTCGAAAAGACCCGGGTGCGAACCACCTTGCCGGTGCGGTCGGAGACCAGTTTTACCGAAATCGATACCCTGGCGATGCCGCCTTCCTGCAGGCTAGCCTCGAAGGCGCGGATATCGCTGACGAGCTGATAGTCGATCACCAGCCCCTCGCCCGGCTTGGCAACCGCCCTCGCCCGGCCGGTATTCTCGAAGGTTTCGACCAGCTTGGCCTGAACCACCTTGGGCAGCCGGTCCGTCCACTGGGCGCGGGAAATATACTCGACTTCGGCCGCTGACGGCTTGATGACGATCTGCTCGCTGTCGAGCACCTTGAGCGCCGAAGGTTCCAGTATGAGCAATTGGGCGCGAGTGCCGCCGCTGAGGTCCGGAACGCTGTCAAGCGCCGTCAGATCGTAGGTGTTGGGTGCCGGTCCGGCGATCAGCGAGGTGCATCCGGAAAAGGCAAGGGTAAGCGCAACGGCAGCCGCACTCAGGGCAAACCTGCCGCTGCGCCGGCTTTGTGCCGTCCCGGACGCAATCTGCGAATTGCGGTATGGCGCGCCGTGTTTACGCATTACTTCAACCAATTTGCCTTTCAAGGCGCCACCCGGTCCTCAAACCCACGGAAAACCGGTGCGCAAAGCCCCAATCAAATCCTTCAGCCCTGCTCTTCCGGCCGCCCGTTTCCGGGAAAACCGCCTAGCGGCGAGGCCTTCCATCATAGGTGCGCACACCCCCGCTTCCGCCGAGAATGAAGCGCTGCGGATCGCGCTCGATCTGGCCGATGACACGGTCTATCCGGTTCACCGAACGGCGTGCATCGGTAATCAGGGCCTGTATATCGCCCAAACCGGTATTGGTAAATCGGCTAATGCCACCGGTGATTGAGTTGATCGAATTCTGCATGGTTTTTGCAACAGTGCGGAATTCCGAAAGCGTGGAGCGCACATCGCCCATCACATCGCCATTGCCGTCAGCGCCCAGAAAGCCGTCGAGCTTGGCCAGGACCCCGTCGACCCTTGCAGAAGACTCGTTCAACCGCTCGGTCATCTGCCTTGCATCGGAGATGATCTGGTCGATGTCCTGCTTGCGGTCGGTAAAGGTTTTCGTCACCGATTTTGCGTCGTCCACGACCTGACGGGCGCCCGATGCCGTCTCGCGGATATCGGCAATTGCCTGTTTGACCGTCTCCGGCTCGACGGAGGCCAGAACCCCGTCAGCCTTGTCCAGCGTACCGGAAAGCTGCGTCGAGATGGTTTCAAGCTGCTTGGCGACCTTTTCGACCGAAACCACCACGTTTTCGATTCGCTCGCCACCTTTGCGCAGATCGGCAGAGAATGCCGTCACGTTGTCGACGGTGGTCTTGACCTTTTCGGAGTCGACCGCTTCGACGATGCGCTCAAGCCCCTTGGCCGTACCGTCGATCTTGGAGCCCAGTTCGGAAAGGGAGGCTCCGATTTCGGAGGCGCTGGTGAGAAACTTGTCGATGCCTTCCGCGTTGCGGCCGAGCGCATCGGAAAATCTCTCGATGTTCTTGACCGCGTTGGAAACCGGCGTGCGGTTTTCCTCAATGAAGTCCTTCAGCGTGCCGAGCGCATCATTGGCCTTGCTGGAGACGTCGCGCACGGTTTCCAGAATGTCGGCAACAGCGGAGGGACTTGCCTCAATGCGGGGAATTTCCCCGGGTTCTGCAATGTCGAACAGCGATTTGGCGCTTGGCGTCCCGCCCTTCAGCGACACGATGGAAATACCGGTCAGGCCCTGGGCTGCAATCGTTGCCGTGGTGTCGGCGCGCACGGGGGTGTCCTCATTGACCTGCGCCAGCGCCAGCACTTCGCGCGGGTCTTCGGGATTGAACACCACGCGGGTCACCTTGCCGACCTTGATGCCGTTGAAATGAACGTCGCTGCCCGGAGCCAGTCCGGTGACGACGCCACGGATGGAGATGGTGATCGGACGCTGGGCGACATCCTCGTCGAGCTGGGCCACCCAATAGATAAAGGCGAAGCTGGCCAGGATGACGGCCATGGTAAAAAAGCCGACTGCAACGAAATTGGCTCGCGTTTCCATTATGTCTGCACCAAACGCTCATTGCCCCGGTTGACCAGCCGGGCCCGTTTCCCCTGGAAGTAGGCCTTCACCCAAGGGTGGTTGTATGCCAGCATTGTGTCGATATCGCCAGCCACAAGCACCTTTTTTTCCGCCAGTACGGCAATGCGGTCACAGACGAGAAACAGGCTGTCCAGGTCATGGGTAACCATGTAGACCGTAAGCCCGAGCGTATCGCGCAGGGTGGCGATCAACTCGTCGAACTCGGCAGCACCGATGGGATCGAGCCCGGAAGTCGGCTCGTCGAGAAACAGCAGTTCGGGGTCCAGCGCCAGGGCGCGGGCAAGGGCTGCGCGCTTGATCATGCCGCCGGACAGTTCCGACGGCAGCTTGCTGCCGGCATCCTGCGGCAGGCCGACCAGGCCGATCTTGACCCGCGCCAGTTCCTCCATCAGCGCATCCGGCAGGTCGAGGTATTCGCGCAGCGGCACCTTGATGTTGTCGACCACCGACAGGGAGGAAAACAGCGCGCCGTGCTGGAACATGACGCCGATGCGCTGATCGAGCACGAAGCGCTCTTCCTCTGAAAGCTTGCGGTAGTCCTTGCCGAACAGCCTGATCTCGCCGGCGTTCATCTTGTTGAGGCCCAGAATGGCGCGCATCAGAACGGATTTGCCGGCGCCCGATGCGCCGACAAAACCGAGGATTTCACCGCGATAGACGTCAAGGTCGAGATGCTGGAGTATCTGCTTGTCGCCAAAGGCAACATCAACGCCCCTCACCGACAGGATGACATCCCTGTGGCCGTTTTTCTGCATGTCTTCGCTCTGCCTTGCCATGGTGCGCTCAGTAGTCGATGGCCGCATAGAACATGGCGAACAGCCCGTCCACGACAATGACGAAGAAGATCGCCTTGACGACGGCGGAAGTCGTGC
The DNA here is from genome assembly GCA_023954255.1 of Phyllobacteriaceae bacterium. Taxonomy (GTDB): domain Bacteria; phylum Pseudomonadota; class Alphaproteobacteria; order Rhizobiales; family Rhizobiaceae; genus Salaquimonas. Next base: position 36,905 of record JAMLIH010000017.1, read on the forward strand.
GGCGGCCCAGGCTTTCGGCGCTTCCCTCCACCTTCATGCCTTCCACGGCCGCCATTGTGCCGATGATCAGCGCCATGAAGGGTGCCTTGATGAGGCCTGAAAAGACGGTGGAAAGATCGATGCCCGCGCGCAGGCGAAGAATGAAATCGTCAATGCTGACACCGGCATAAAAGCGCAAGACGATACAGGCGCCCGCCAGTGCCGCCATGTTGGCCAGAAAGGTCAGCAACGGCAGGGCGATGGTCAGCGCTACCAGACGCGGAAATACCAGAACACCGATTGGGTTGAGCCCGATCACGGTAAGCGCATCGACCTCCTCGCGCATCTTCATCGAGCCGATCTCGGCGGTCATGGCGCTTCCCGAGCGGCCGGCGACCATGATCGCGGTCAACAGCACGCCGACCTCGCGCAGCAGCAGGATGCCCACAAGATCCACCGACCACACTTCAAGGCCGAAGACGCGCAACTGGAAGGCGCTCTGCTGGGCGATGATCGCACCGATGAGGAACGACATCAGCGTGACGATGGGCACGGCACGCAATCCCATGCGGTCGATGTGGTGAACGATGGAAATCGGCCGCACGCTGCCGCGGCGGCCGGCCTTCAACTGCGGGCCGCGAATGGCCGCGCCGATGACGTTGAGGCCCATCAGCGTGTCCACCCACAGGGTGTTCATCACCCGGCCCAGGCTGTAGGCGGTGCGCATAAGGGGATTGTCGCGCAGCCTGCCGTCAAGCTTTTCGCCAACCTCGAAATCGATGGCGTGAATGAGCCGCGTGGCATGGCTGCCGGCATTGACCAGTTCCCAGGCGGTGCCGGCAGCACCGGCACTGCGTGCCAGGCGCACAATCAGCCAGGCACCGGAAGTGTCGATCGATTTGAGATCGGAAAGGTCGATCCTGAGGGCGTCTGGGCCGTTCCCGAGGGCTGCAAGCTCGTTTTCCAGCGCGGAAACCTCAAGGGCAGCCTGGCCGGAGCCGGCGACAAGCCACTCTCCCTGCGGCCTTGCGGTAATGCGGCCCTGTTCGCGGACCACCGAAAGACGGGCTGCGGGCGCCGGTGCCCCGGCCTTGGCTGCATCTCTTGAAGGCTGGATGTTCATCAATCTTCGCTGTGCGCGTCTGCCGCCGGATCGTTCGCTTCTGCTTGTAACAGGTAATGGCTGCGTTGACAGCCCTTGCAAGCTTCCCGGCGGCACCATAAACGAAGCGGAAGCGAATTTGAAACCTTTGCGGAGAGGCGTGCGGCGTGTCGAGAAAGATGGAAATCAGGGCGGAAGTGTTTCCGATTGCCGGCAGTTTCACCATCTCGCGCGGCGCGCGCACCCATGCCCATGTGGTGCGGGTCATCCTTGAGGAAGATGGCCAGACGGCGCAGGGCGAATGCGTGCCCTACCCGCGCTACAATGAGAGCGTCGACAGCGTCACCGCCCAGATCGAGGCTGCCCGCACGGCAATCGAGACCGGCTGCGGGCGTGCCGAATTGCAGGACATCATGCCGGCAGGCGCGGCACGCAATGCGGTCGATTGCGCGCTCTGGGACCTTGAAGCGAAGAAGACCGGCAAGAGCGCAGCTGAAATCGCCGGGCTTGCCCCGCTCAAGCCTGCCATCACGGCCTATACCATCAGCCTTGGCGATCCCGAGAAGATGCGTGGCGATGCGCAGAAGGCGGCACATCGCGAACTGCTGAAGATAAAGCTCGGCGGCGACGGCGATGCCGAGCGCATTGCGGCGGTGCGCGAAGGTGCGCCGAGGGCAACGCTCATTCTCGATGCCAACGAGGCCTGGCGCGAATCGCTGTTCGAGCCGCTGATGGCGGCAGCCGCGAAAGCCGGCGCGAAGCTGGTGGAACAGCCGCTGCCGGCCGGCGAGGACGGCATTCTGAAAACGGCGGCTCGGCCGGTTCCCGTCTGTGCCGATGAAAGCCTGCACACGCGCGGAGAGCTTGCCGCGCTGCGCGAACGCTATGACTGCGTCAACATCAAGCTCGACAAGGCGGGCGGGCTGACCGAGGCGCTGGCGCTGCAGAAGGAAGCCAGGAAGCTCGGCTTTCAGATCATGACCGGTTGCATGGTCGGGACTTCGCTTGCCATGGCACCGGCAATGCTGATTGCCCAGGATGCGGAATTCGTCGATCTCGACGGGCCGTTGCTACTGGCTGAGGACCGGGAACCGGCGATCGAGTTTCCCGGTTCCGCCATCATGCCGCCGCCGCGGGCGCTCTGGGGCTGAGGCGGTTGAGGGCAAGCAGTCCGAGGGCGGCAAGGCAGACCACCGTCATGACCAGAAAGCCCTTCGCGCCTGCCGCCGCATAGAGCGGACCTGAAAAGAACACGCCAATGCCCATGGCAGCGCCGCCGAGCACGAAGCCGACACCCTGGGCGGCACCGAGGTTTTCCTCCGGCACAGACTCCATGATGTAGTGCATCAGCCCGATATGAACGGCGCCGAAGGAAAGCCCGTGCAGGATCTGCAGCGCAAGGAAAGCCGCCTCGCCGTCGATATAGGGAAACAGCACCCAGCGCAAAGCACCGCCACAGCAGCCGATGGCAATGACGGCAACCGGCGACAAGCGCCTGAAAACCGCCCGCGAGTATTGAAACAGCAGGATTTCGGCAAAAACGCCGATTGCCCACAGCAGGCCGATCAGCCCGCCGGAAAAACCCAGCGCCTGCCAGTGGATGGAGCCGAAGCCGTAAAGGAAGGAGTGGCTTGCCTGGCCGAGCCCGCTTGCCGCCAGCACCAGCAGGAACGGCCGGTTGGAGAGCAGTTTGCGGCGTGTCAGGGGATCGCTCTGCGCTGACGATGCCGGCTGTCTGCGACCGATGCGCGGAATGGCGAAGGAAACCGCCGCGCCAAGCACCATGGCGGAAATGATTGCATAGAGCAGGAATTGCGGCTCTCCGGACGCCAACAGCCAGCCGCCGCCGAGATTGGCCAGCACGAAGATCAGCGAGCCCCAGATGCGGATACGCCCGTAATCGGCATCGAACCGGCGCACGCCGGCAAGGGTGATGGCATCGAGCAGCGGCAGGACCGGGTTGAAGAAGAAATTGTAGAGCAGCGTGACGAACAGGATCGGCCAGAAACTGCCGGTGAAAAGGTAGAGCAGAACCGACAGCGCCGCCGCGACATAGAGTTTCGACAGCAGGACGGCGCGGTCGCGATAACGGTCGGCAAAGCTCATGACCTGGCCGGAGGCCAGCACGCGAATGACCAGCGACATGGAAAGCACGGCGCTGATTTGCGATGGCGACAGGGCCTGGGCCTTAAGCCAGACCGGGAAATAAGGCAGGTAGAGACCGACAAAGATGAAATTGGCGCAAAACCCCAGCGCCATGCGAGCGCCGAACCAGGGCGGCGGCGTTTCAAAGGCCTGCGTCGAATTCACCGGACTTCCGGCAGGTCCGCCGCCCTTTGCAGCATTTCAGGGTCGATATTGCCGCCGGAGAGCACCACCAGAACGGTCTTTGCGGCAAGGCGCTGGCGGACTTTGAACAGGCTTGCCAGCGCCACGGCACCGCCGGGCTCGACCACCAGTTTCAATTCGCGGAAGGCAAAGGCGGTAGCCTGCAGGGCCTGTTCGTCGCTGACGGCAAAGCCCTCACCGGCAAGCCTGCTGTTGATGGCAAAGCCGATTTGTCCGGGACGGCGCGTGATGATGGCATCGCATACCGAACCGCCCTCCACCGGGTTTTCTTCGAGCCTGCCGGAGGCAAGCGAGCGGCGGTAATCGTCAAACCCCTCCGGCTCACAGGTGTGGATTACAGCCTGCGGGAAATGATGGACGACCGACAGGGAGGTTCCCGAAGCAAGGCCGCCGCCGCCTGCCGGCACCAGCACTTTGTCGAGAGTCATGCCCAGCGCCTGCAGATCCTGGCAGGCTTCCATCGCTGCAGTCCCCTGCCCTGCGATGACGCGCGGATCGTTGAACGGGTGAATGAAGGCCGCCCCGGTCCTGCGGCAATGATCCGCAGCAATTGCCTCCCGGTCCTCGTTCATGCGGTCATACAGGATGACCTCCGCACCGAGCCGTTTCGTGCGCTCTATCTTGGTTTTCGGCGCATCGGCCGGCATGATGATCGTTGCCGGAATGCCGTGCAGGCGCGCCGCATCGGCGACGCCCTGGGCGTGGTTGCCGGAGGAAACGGCAACCACGCCGTTGCCGCGTTCTTCCTTCGCCATGGACGAGATCGTGTTGAAGGCGCCGCGAAACTTGAAGGAACCGGTGCGCTGCAGGCATTCGGGCTTGAGAAAGACACGGCAGCCTGCAACGTCGTCGAGATAGGCCGAATTGAGCAGCGGTGTGCGCACGGCCTGCCCCTTGATGCGGCCTGCGGCAGCGGCAACATCGTCAAAATCGGGAAGTTTCACCTGATCGTGCACCGGCTTTCTCCAAAGGAGCAAGCCTTGGCCGAAGCGCCATTAAATTTCAATAGGCGGCCGCAGGCGCGGGCGAACAAATCCTGCCGCTCAGGCGGATTTCCTTTCGGGCCGCAGCAGATTGGTCTCGAGTACCGACAGCAGGATGTCGGCACAGGCCTGCCAGGAATAGCCGAGCGCATGCTTTCTGGCCGCCTTGCGGTCGAGATCGAGGGCCGCAAGCGCCGCGCGCTTGAGGTCGGGATCGACGATGCCGGCGGCCGGATCGGTCAGGATGTCGATCGGCCCCGGCACAGGAAAGCCTGCAACCGGCAGGCCGGAGGACAAGGCTTCGAGAATCACGTTACCGAAGGTGTCGGTGAGACTGGGAAAGACAAAGACGTCGGCATCGGCATAGTGTTCGGCCAGCGAGACGCCCTTGTGCACGCCGGGAAAGACCGCATCGGGGTATTTTGCCTTGAGCCGCGCAAGGTCCGGGCCGTCGCCCACCACCACCTTGGTGCCCGGCAGGTCGAGTTCCAGAAAGGTATCGATGTTCTTTTCGGTGGCGAGACGGCCGACATTGAGGAAAACCGGCCTTTCAAGACCGGCATATGGCCCCAGCCCTGCGGGATCGCTGCTGCGGCGTGCCGGGTTGAACAGTTCATGATCGACGCCGCGTGTCCAGGCAACAAGATTCCTGAAGCCCTTGCTGCGCAGTTCCGCCGCCATGGACTCCGTCGCCACCAGGCATGCGGTGCCGGCATTGTGGAAACGGCGCAGGAAGGCATAGGTCCATTCCACCGGCACCGGGATGCGGGCATTGAGGTATTCGGGAAAGCGCGTGTGATAGCTGGTTGAAAACCGCCAGCCGAGTTGCAGGCAGGCCTTGCGTGCGGCAAGGCCGAGCGGCCCCTCGGTGGCGATGTGCACCACGTCGGGAGCTGCCGCCGCCAGCAGCCTGCGCATGGAGCGGGCCATCGTCAGCGACAGTCGGATTTCCGGATAGGTCGGCATCGGCAAGCTGAGATAGTCCGATGGCGTGACCGTGCGCACCTTGTGGCCGCGGCGCTCGAACTCGCCGATGACGTTGACCAGCGTGCGCACCACCCCGTTGACCTGCGGGTGCCAGGCGTCGGTGACGATGAGGATGTCCATCAGGCAACCTTGCGCAGGCGCTCGACCCGGGATTCACCGGCAAGAGAGTGGACGTTGGGATTTTCCCAGTCGCCCTGGGCGTTCTTTTCCGCCCAGCGGATCAGTTCGAGCCGGCCTTCCGGGGTTTCGACGATCGCCGTGCAGCTTTCCACCCAATCTCCGGTGTTGCAGTACTGGATGCCTGCACGCTCTGCGATGACCGCGTGGTGGATATGGCCGCAGATCACGCCGTCGAGCTCGTGCTCTTTCGCCTCGTTGGCAAGCGAGGCCTCGAACTCGCCGATGAAGTTGACCGCGTTCTTGACCCTCAGCTTGGCCCAGTTCGACAGCGACCAATAGGGAAAACCCAGTTGCCGGCGCGCCCGGTTGAGCCAGGTGTTGGCCCACAGCGCGAATTCGTAGGCCCAGTCGCCGAAATAGGCGAGCCACTTGGCATGACGCACCACGACATCGAACTGGTCGCCGTGAATGACCAGAAAACGCCGGCCGTCGGCGGTTTCATGGATTTCCCGGTCGCAGATCTCGATGCCGCCGAAATGCGATCCGAGATAGTTGCGCAGAAACTCGTCATGGTTTCCGGCGATATACTTGATCTCGGCACCCTTGCGCACCTTGCGCAGCAGCTTCTGGACCACATCATTGTGTTCCTGGGGCCAGTACCAGCCCTTGCGCAACCGCCAGCCGTCGACGATATCGCCGATCAGATAATAGCGGTCCGCATCGACGCTCTTGAGAAATGATAACAGTTGTGCCGCCTGGCAACCTGCCGTACCAAGATGAACATCCGACAGGAAAACGGTTTTGAAATGTTGCACCGGAATCCCCCGTTCTGACTATTTCCGCCGCCACCCGCTTGATTGATTTGCGTGACGGCGGCTTGACAGAGATGTGACAGGTTTCAGACAGGGATTTCCGGCGCGGGCACCGAAAGCGGGAAGCCGCGGGCCTGCGGAAGGGCAGAGAGGGCAGAAAATGGATTTGGGCATCGCCGGACGCATGGCGATCGTGTGCGCGGGAAGCCGCGGGCTGGGGCGCGGCTGTGCCGAGCATCTGGCAGATGCCGGCTGCACCGTCTTCCTCAACGGGCGCAACCCGGAAGTGACCAATCAGACGGCGCGCAAAATACAGGAGCGCACCGGCTCCAGGGTCGTCGCCGTGCTGGGCGACATTTCCGATCCGAAGACGCAGATGCACCTGCTCGATGCCTGCCCGGAGCCCGACATCCTGGTCAACAACAATGGCGGGCCGCCGCCGCGCGACTTCCGTGAACTCGACCGCGAGGCGATGCTGGAGGGTGTGGTGCAGAACATGGTCACCCCCATCGAGCTGATCCAGAAGTCGCTCGACGGCATGGTGAAGCGCAAGTTCGGCCGCATCGTCAACATCACCTCGCTGTCGGTCTATACGGCGGTTGCAGGCCTCGACCTTTCCTCCGGCGCGCGGGCCGGACTGACGGCCTTTCTCGGCGGTATTGCACGCAGCGTGGCGAAGGATAATGTCACCATCAACCAGATTCTGCCCGGCAAGATGGACACCGACCGCATCCGCTCCAATCTCGAATTCGTCGCCAAAGCCAGGGGAACAAGCGTGGATGAGGAGCAGGCTGCCGCCGTTGCCGCAATTCCGGCAGGCCGGTTCGGCACGCCAAGCGAGTTCGGCGCGCTCTGTGCCTTTCTGTGCTCGGCGCATGCCGGCTATCTGACGGGACAGAACCTGCTGATGGACGGCGGCTTGAATCAGAACGTATTCTGATTGTACAACAGAGTTTTAAAGAGTTTTCTTAATGTCAGATACCGATAGCAGCAAGAACAAGAAACCTTCCGGCTACAAGCCTGCGAGCGAGTTGGAGGAGGCAGCGCTTCACTTCCACCGCTATCCCCATCCGGGCAAGCTGGCGATCGTGCCGTCGAAGCCGCTCGGCAACCAGCGTGACCTGGCACTGGCCTATTCGCCCGGCGTCGCCGCCCCCTGCCTGCACATTGCCGACGATCCCTCGGTGGTCGCCGACTATACCGCGCGCGGCAACCTGGTGGCCGTCATCTCCAACGGCACCGCCGTGCTCGGCCTCGGCAATATCGGCCCGCTCGCCTCCAAGCCGGTGATGGAGGGCAAGGCCGTCCTGTTCAAAAAATTCGCCGGGGTCGATGTGTTCGACATCGAGGTCGACGAGACCGACGTGGCCAAGTTCTGCGACGTGGTGGCGGCGCTCGAACCGACCTTCGGCGGCATCAACCTCGAGGACATCAAGGCGCCGGAATGTTTCGAGGTCGAAAAGCGCCTGCGCGAACGGATGAACATTCCGGTCTTTCACGACGACCAGCACGGCACGGCGATCATCGCGGCTGCGGCCATTCTCAACGGGCTTGAGCTTGCCGGAAAGCAGCTTTCAGACACCAAGATCGTTGCCTCGGGCGCGGGTGCGGCCTCCATTGCCTGCCTCAACATCCTGGTCTCGCTCGGCGCCAACCGCGACAATATCTGGGTCGCAGATTCGGCAGGCGTCATCTACAAGGGTCGCAAGGAGCGCATGGACCCCTACAAGGAGGCCTATGCCAAGGACACTAATGCCCGCAGCCTGACCGACATCATGGAAGGCGCGGATGTTTTCCTCGGCCTTTCTTCCGCCGGCATCCTGAAGCCTGAAATGCTGAAGGAAATGGCCGAAAGGCCGATGGTGATGGCGCTTGCCAACCCGACGCCGGAAATCATGCCGGAAGTCGCCATGGAAGCGCGGCCCGACGCGATGATCTGTACCGGACGGTCGGATTATCCCAACCAGGTCAACAACGTGTTGTGTTTCCCGTTCATCTTCCGCGGCGCGCTCGACTGCGGCGCAACGACGATCAACGAGGAAATGAAGCTCGCAGCCGTTCAGGCCATCGCAGAACTTGCCAAGGCGGAGCCTGCCGATGCGACCGCCATGCCCGGCGGCATGACGCCCAAGCGTTTCGGGCCGGATTACCTCATCCCCTCGCCTTTCGATCAGCGGCTCATCCTGCGCATTGCGCCCGCCGTCGCGGAAGCGGCGATGAAAAGCGGCGTTGCCACCCGGCCGATCGAGGACCTCAAGGCCTATCAGGACGAACTCAACCAGATCGTCTTCCGTTCCGGCCTGATCATGAAGCCGATCATCGAAAAGGCCCGCTCGCAACCCAAGCGGGTCATCTATGCCGATGGCGAGGACGAGCGCGTGTTGAGAGCCGCCCAGGTCGGCATCGAGGAACATGCCTTCATTCCGATCCTCGTCGGCAGGCCCAAGGTGATCGAGAAGCGGCTGTCGCAGTTCGGCCTGACGATGAAGCCGGGAACGGATTTCGAGGTCATCAATCCGCAGAGCGATCCGCGCTATCAGGATTATGTGCACGACTACATGGTGCTGACGGGCCGTCGGGGCACGACGCCGGAAACGGCGCGCCTTCTGGTGCGCACCAACACCACGGTGATCGCCGCACTCGCCGTGCATCGCGGTGATGCCGATGCAATGATCTGCGGCCTCGAGGGACGGTTCTCGCGCCATCTGGAATATGTCCGCCAGATCATCGGGCTGGCGGAGGGTGTTACCGATGTGGCCGCCCTCAGCCTGCTGCTGACGCAGAACAAGGAAATGTTCCTGGCCGATACCCATGTGCGGGAGGAGCCGAGCGAGGACGAGATCGTCGCCACGACGCAGCTTGCCTGCCGCGCCATGCAGCGCTTCGGCATCCGGCCCAAGGCAGCGCTGCTGTCGTTTTCCGATTTCGGCTCGCGCGACACCCCTTCCACGCTGAAGATGCGGCGCGCCGCCGAACGCCTGCATGGCCTTGACCCGGATCTCGAGGTCGATGGCGAGATGCATGGCGATACCGCGCTTTCGCGGCTGATCCGCGACCGGGTGATGCCGATGTCGCGGCTCAAGGGGCATGCCAACCTGCTGGTCTTCCCCAATCTGGATGCGGCCAACATCACCCTTTCGGTCGCCAAGCAGATGACCGACGGGCTGCAGGTCGGCCCGATCCTGCTGGGTGCGGCGAAAGCTGCCCATGTGCTGACGCCGGCAATCACCTCGCGCGGCGTCTTCAACATGTCGGCGATTGCCGCCGTTGACGCGATCCACCACCAGGAGGGGTGAGCGCATGGCAAAACGCCCCGACACGCTGCGCATTGCGATTGCGCAACTCAATCCCACCATGGGCGACATTGCCGGCAATCTGGAACTTGCCCGCGAGGCAAGGGCCGACGCGGCACGCGGCCATGCCGATCTCGTCTTCTTCACCGAACTGTTCATTTCCGGCTATCCTCCGGAGGATCTGGTACGCAAGCCGGCCTTCCTGCGCGACTGCATGGCAGCCGTGGAAGAACTGGCGAAGGAAACCGCAGATGGCGGGCCGGGTGTCGTCATCGGCTCGCCCTATGCGGAAGAAGGCAAGGTCTACAATGCCGTTGCCGTGCTGGATGACGGCAAGGTGCAGACCTGGCGGCTCAAGGTCGACCTGCCGAACTATGGCGAATTCGATGAAAAGCGCGTCTTCGATGTGGGCCCGATGCCGGGCCCGGTCAATTTCCGCGGCGTGCGGCTCGGCATTCCCGTCTGCGAGGACATCTGGGGCGAGATGGGCGTCTGCGAGACGCTGGCAGAAAGCGGCGCCGAAATCCTGCTCGTGCCCAACGGCTCGCCCTATTACCGCGACAAGATGGATGTTCGCCAGCAGGTCGTTCTCAAGCAGATCATCGAAACCGGCCTGCCCATGGTCTATGCCAACCAGCTTGGCGGCCAGGACGAACTGATCTTCGACGGCGGCTCCTTCGTGATGAATGCCGACAAGACGCTGGCGGTCCAGATGAACCAGTTCGAGGCGAGCGTGGTGACCACCACGTGGAGGCGCGACGGCGACGCGTGGTCCTGCGACACGCACGCGCTCGCCCGCCTGCCCGATGCCGACGAGGGAGACTGGCGCGCCTGCGTGATGGGCCTGCGCGACTACGTCAACAAGAACGGCTTCAAGAACGTGGTGCTGGGCCTGTCCGGCGGCATCGATTCGGCGATTTGCGCTGCGATGAGCGTCGATGCGCTGGGCGAGGAACGGGTGCGCTGCATCATGCTACCCTACAAATACACCTCCAGGGACAGCCTGAAGGATGCCGAGGAATGCGCCAAGCTGCTCGGCACACGCTATGAGGTGATCCCGATCGAGGCCCCGGTAAAGGGCTTTCACGCAGCGCTCAAGGATGCCTTCGACGGCACCGATGAGGGCGTGACCGAGGAGAACCTGCAATCGCGGACGC
>JAMLIH010000018.1 GCA_023954255.1 Phyllobacteriaceae bacterium
GTCTGCGCGACGGTGTTCACCGAACCCGGCACATCTCCTGCCGGCGTGACGCGATAGTTCATTGCCAGACCGATATGGGTGGCTGAAACAGGCACCGTCACGAGGGTCTCGTCGAGCAGCACCGCCGTCGCCCCGGCTTCTGCGCCGTGGGCCATCTCCGGCTCACTGCCGAGCTGGCCGCGCAGCAGGTTCGAAAGAACCCATTCCTCCGGGCCGGTCAGCTCGGCATTGGCAAATTGCAGGATTTCGAAGTCGCCGGATTGGGTTTCAACGGCAAGCCCGTTGCGGCCAGCAAGGACCAACAGGCGTTCGAGCGATTCCGGTTCACTGCCAAAGAGTTTCACACGCAGGGTTGCAGCGCGGTCCCAGCGGCCAACCGGGCCTGGCGGCAGCGGTTCCAGCAGTTCCATGAACGTGGCACCTGCATGCACGGTGGCCACGGTCTCGAAACCGCCTGTTCCCGGCGACTGCTCGATTATGTAGCTGCCGGACCACGGCTCGGCGTAAACTGCTGCGTACAGCCTGGGTGAGGGGTTGGCCTCCCCCTGCGCCAGCGGCAGGTTCATGATCATCACCTGCGGCGCGCCGGCATAGAGGCCGGAAGATACCTTGCCGGCAGCAGGGCTTTTCCAAACCGCAGCCTCCTCGAAACGGGCAAAGCCTGCCGCGTCGACTGTCTTTATCCTGCCATGGCTTGTGGCGGTAATCTGCCGCAGACCACCATCTGCGAGCGTAACGAGATCGCCTGCTTCCAGTCCCAGCCATCTGCAACCCAGAGAAAACCTTGTTGTCCTGCGGGCAGCCCAGAAGTCGCGTAGCCTGGCCGTTGCGGCAGCTTCGGCAGCATCGCGCGACCAGACCGCCGGCAACTCGATTGCCACTTCCCCTTCGCTTGCCGTGTCGAGCATGCGGCTGGTGGTCGTGACCGTGTTGTAACCGCTTTCCACTTCGCCATGGGCGGCGACGATCTTCGCCGGCAGCGTGTTCTCGCCGGCATGGGTTTCGGCAATCATGGGCGTATCGTCTTCGAGAACGAGATCGCCTTGCGGTATGGCGACCGCATCGAGGCGGTCCTTGCCCGTGAAGACCAACAAGCCATCCTGTTCGCCGACCGTCAGGTTGAACGTTGCAAGCAGCGGTTCCAGCACCGCGCGCAGCGAAGCGCCACCTTTGACCACAAAGCCGGTCAGATGCCCGTCCAGTTCGCATCGGGGCTGCGGCAGGCCGAGATCGGCAAACAGCGCGCGGAAGAGATCGTCCAGCGGGCAGGTTCCGAGCCGCCCGTTGAGCCAGTGGCCGCGATACCAGTTCCCGCCGTCGCTCCATGTTTCCAGTGCTTCGGGAAAGGCCGGATAGGGCCGTGCATCCCAGGCCCAGAAGCTGATGTCCGAAGGTGCAACTATCCGCCCGGGATAGCTGCCGGAGACCGGATTGACCGAGTCTGCATCTGGATAGTCCTCGGACCAATACGCCAGATGCGCTTCGGCAAAGCGCAGCGGCAACAGATCGTCGCGACCGCGCTTGGAAAAATACGGCACGGCAGATTCCGACGATTTGGCATCGACGAACACGTTCGGCTGGTTGGCACCGCGATTGATCGCCGGACAGCCAAGTTCGCTGAAGTGAAACGGCTTGGAGGCCGGAACCCATGGCGTCGGCTGAGCGGCGCGCACACCGCCGATGCGCTCGAAGTGCTGGTTGAGCCACCAGTCCTTCAGATTCTTGGTTGACCATATCCAGGGTTCGCCCAACCCGTCGGCGATCGGTGTTCGGGTGCCTGCGGCACGGTCCGTGTCGCTGGCATAGTACCAGTCATACCCCTCGCCGCCCTGGATGTTGGCCTGCAGATACTCCCTGTCATGCAGGGAATAATGGCCCGGCAGGCCAGGATCGCCGGTCTCGTGCCAGTCGGCGAGCGGCATGTAATTGTCGATGGCGATGAAGTCGACATTCGCGTCGGCCCAGAGCGGATCGAGGTTGAAGAGCACGTCATTGTCCGGCCCCGGCGGGTGATAGCCGGAATACTCACTCCAGTCGGCCGCATAGCTGATCGCGGTCCCTACCCCGCAAATGGCACGTACCTCGCCTGCCAGCGCCTTCAGCGCGCCGACGAAGGGAAATGCTCCGGTTTCGTTTCGCAGACGGGTCAGCCCGCGCAGTTCGGAGCCGATGAGAAAGCCGTCGACACCGCCTGCCAATTCGCAGAGATGGGCGTAATGCAGGATCATGCGCCGGAAGCCCCAGCCTGCCGGGCCGGAATAGACGACGCTGCCACCTGCAGCACTGAAGTGACCCGGCTGGGCAGACCCGAGAAAGCCGGCAATCTGCGCAGCAGCAACGGAGGTTCCGTCAGGGCTGCCGCTTTCCCCGGGTGCCGGATGGCAGGTGATGCGCCCGCGCCAGGGGAAGGCCGGCTGCTCTGCCGCGCCATGGGGATCGGGCAAGCCGTTGCCCGCCGGCACATCCATCAGGATGAAAGGATAGAAAGTGACCTTTAGCCCGCGCGCCTTCAAATCCTGAATGGCAGCAACCAGCGATGCATCGTCCGGTGTGCCACCAAAGGCAGCCCTGCCATCAATCTGGCTGACCATGTTGGCAGAATGCCTGCCTGCCCCGCTCACAGACCAGCTTGCCCGGGCTGAATCGTGATGCGTCACGCGCGGCTCGATTGAGCAATTGCCAACCCGGAGATCGTTGCCATACCAGGCAACCACCAGATTGATGGATTCAAGATTGGGGCACAGCGCCTGCAATTCATCAAGCGAGGCCTGCCAGTCGGAGCCGGCAACCAGATTATGGCGGTTCTCGCTGGTATGTTTTCCACGATGGTTGCTCGCCACCAGACGAGGCGCATAGCCGAACTCTGTAGCGCCTGGGATCAGGTTGACCGAGCGAATTTTCCTGTCGACGGCGGCAACGGAGCGGATCACCTCGAAGCTGATCTGCGGAATGCGGTTGCCATAGTCGGCAATCGGAAAATCCTCGAATACGGCATAGGCGGTGCCGCGAAAGGCCGGCGCCTTGCCGTAACCCTGTTTTGCCTCGATCAGCGGATCGGGAAGCTGGTCAGGTGTTCCGTGGTAAAGGCGTATTTCGTATTTGGTACGGTCGATTTCCGTGCCGTCGGCCCAGATGCGCCCGATATGGGCGATTTCGCCCTCGCAGATGCCGATGGCAAAATTTGCATAGTAGGAATAGGTTTCTGTCGTGGTCTTTGGACCGCCCTTGCCGCCCTGCTTTTTCTTCTTGCGGATTTCCCTGAACCTTGTCGCCCAGATGATCTGGCCGCCAAGACGCACCCGGCCATAGGCGCGTGGCACGGGATCGCCCTCATTGGCGGCAAGAAACCGGGTTTCTTCAAGCCTGCCGCCGCGAATGACCTGCTCGCTGCCGAACAGTTTCTGGTCGATGGAATACCCGGCAAGCGCACCGGCGGCTCGGCCAATCATGGCACCGAACGGCCCGCCGATGGCGCCACCAATGGCGGCTCCGGCAACCTGCAGGACAACAGTGGCCATTATCAGCGATCCGTTTGGGCTTGCGGTTCAATCTGCAGGGGAAAGCGGAAGATGCCGGCAATCCTGCTGCGCCAGTGCGTGCCGAGCCTTGCACGGGTAACCCCGGCAGGCTCACAGGCATGAATGAAGGTTGCTTCATCGATCATGATGGCGATGTGCTTGGCCGGCAGATGCGGCGCCCAGCGGAACAGCACGACATTTCCAGGTTCGATATCCACTGCCGGAGTCAGATGCCGGAAGGCCGCTTCAAGCAGCGGTTCACCGATGCCTGTCTCGCCCCAGTCACCGGTGTAGGCGGGCATGGTTTCCGCCTCGCTGCCGTAAAGATGCCGCCAGACGCCGCGCAGCAGGCCCAGGCAGTCACAGCCCGCTCCCTTGCAGGAGGCCTGATGGCAATAGGGCGTACCAATCCAGGCCTCGCATTCGGCAAGGATCGCCCGTGTCAGCTCATTTCGAGTCATTCGAAAAGCAGTCCGCCGTCCATGTTGGTGGCGTTGGAAGCGTAAGACGAGATGAATTCCGCGGTCGGCATGTGCGGAAAGCCACGGAAGTTGACGCCATTGGCGAATTTCTGGCGGCAGGTCGAAAACAGCTTGTCGCAGCCGGGCGTGGCGGAAAAATCCGACGACGGCAAAACCGGTCGCGCAGGCGCCGACCAGAATTCGAAGGCTCGATTACCGTTTCCCAGCAGCCTGTCGCTGACGATCTGCAGTTTCTGCCCGGTTTCATCCTGAACGGTTACGACACCACCTGCATACCAGTCTTCCGCCCGCCCCGGCAGACCGCCAACATGCCAAATGGTATCGGAGACGATTTCTGCCACCATGCCCTCGTCGGTCAGACCGGCCTCAAGATCGACGCCGCAATCACCATCGCCCAGCCGCACGCTGCAATGGCGCTCGAAGCGCCGCGTCCGAATCTGATCGAGTAGCGCGGCAATGCTTTTCAGTTCGGCGCGGAAGGCGCCATCCTCACGGGTGATTTCGCTGATCAGATAGGTATGCATGCGCACCCGCTCCTCCGGCGCCGACCAGTTGACCGCGTAGTGGATGACCCGAGCATCGTCATAGAGCCGGGCTGCGATATCCGCTTCGGTAATCGCGGCACTTGAAAGCGCACCGGCAATTTCATGATTGTCCGGCGTCAGGCCGCTTGAGGTTTCCGTATCGCTGGCTTCAAGCCCGGTAGCCGCCTCATGGGCGATGCCGTCAAAGACGATGTCTCGATCATGATCGGTAAAGCCCATGATCGCGCCATCCTTGCGGTGGATCTGCCAGCAATTGCACAGCGTTGTTACCTCACCATCGAGATGGGCCTGAAAGGCCGGCACCAGTACCTTCACGGGAATATCTCCACTATCGGAATGGAAGCGATGTCACCGGCCAGAAACGTCTTCAGATTGACGGCAATCTCGTCAGCGTCGAAACGCACCGGCACATCGAATTCGAACCCGGCATAGACCTGATCGCCTGGCTGGGGTTCCCTGCCCGGCAGGAAGGTGACGATGCCGGTTGCGTGGTCGATGACATAATCGAGGCCTTCCACCTTGATCATCCCTTCAACCACCACCGACACGCTGTCCTCGACGGGTTTTGCGATCTCCCGGCTGTAGGCGTCGTCACCGCTGCCATAGTGCTTGACCAGTTGAAAGGCGGCGTTCGTTCCGTCGCCCGTGCCGATCAGCTGATCTACAGGCTGGATGCTGCTACCCGGCGCACATGACTTGTTGTCGAGCGGATCGCGGAAACGGAAACCATGCAGGCGCCCGCGCCGCGCCTCGAAAAAGGCAATGATTTCGGAAAGATCGTCCAGTGTCTTGACCCCGTAGCCCGCATTGTAACGGCGGCGGGAACGGGACCAGCGCTGATTGCGCTGCTCGCGACCCGAACCGAGCGTGACGATCTCGGTGCGCCGTTCCGGCCCGCCTGTCGAGCCGAGCGCAATGGCGGTGGGAAAGCGCACGTCATGAAATGCAGCAATCTGCGGCATGGGTCTGCGGCTCTTGTGGTTTGATTGTCAGAGGTTGCGACTGCCGCGGCGCACGGTGCGCGCCAGCATGGCGGTAAGCTGGGATTCAGAACGCCGGAAGCTTTCGGCATCCCGGGCCTGCACGTTGAAGGTGACGTTGACGGGCGCGCCCGCGCCATCTGCCGCCACCCCCAGGCGACCATCCGCGCCGCGTGATAGCGGCAGAACGGCTTCCGCCCCCGCCTCCCCCATCAAGCCGATGCCACTCCTGTGAGGAAACAGCGTCGGACCCGTCACGACCCCGCCACGAGCGAAGGCCGTCAGTGCGCCGCTGCCCGAGAACGCACCGCCCTTTGCGAACCGGCCAGGTGCATTTGCCGCCGGCAGGTTTTGCAACAGCACGTCGAAACTGCCGGAAATGCTTTTCTGAATCGGCGCCAACGCGCTGTTAAGCGCCAGGGTGGAAAGCCGCATGGCAAGTGCTCGCACCGTATCTTCCAGCGATTTGCCAGAAGTGACCGCGCTTTTCAGCGTGGCGGTAAAGACACTGCCGAAATGGCGCGTGCTGTCGCTGGCAGCCTTCATGGCCGCCTCGAAGCCGCGCGTGTCGGCATCGACGACATAAGTTTCATCGCTTCGCGGCATTCAGCGTTCCTCTTGTTTCCTATCTTCGCTGGCTTGCCGGTCGGGATGGGCCAGCATCATGGTGTCCAGTTCACTTCGGCCTGGTGCATCCAGGGCAGTCGGGCCGGGAGCAGCAGCAAGTGCAGCCAGTTCCGGCAGGCTCAACCGCCAGAACTGAGCCGGTGCGATTCCTGTCTGAATCACGGCAAAGCGGAACGCTGCAGCCCACCATGCGTCATCCTGTTCCGGCAGCATCCACTTCCTTTTCAGCTGCACCGAACGTCGCCTGCAGCAGCTCCGCAACAATGCGCGCAAAGCCCTCGGGCCCGCCGGCATGGCGCATTTCTGCGACATCCTCTCGCGTCAGATCGTGACCGCCCCCTTTCAGCCCTGCGGCCAGAATGGCTATAAGATCGCCAGTGGAAAGCGGCTGGCCGGCAACGGCATCGGCCAGACCTGTGAGGCTTGGTACGTTGAAGTGATCTTCAAGCTCGGCCAGCGCGCCCAGAGTCAGGCACAATGTCCATTGTCGACCATCGAGTTCTGCGGCGATTTCACCGCGATGCCGGTTTGCCATCAGGCGGCCTGAAACAGGACTTCGCCGGCCGATTCCAGCACGATCTCGAAGGTCACTTCGCTATTGTGCTGGCCACCATATTCAAGCGCGGTGACCTGAAAGGCGCCAACAAGAGTGCCGAAGTCGGGCACGACGATCTGCCAGTCCGGTGTGGAACCGCTGAAGAAGGTTTCGCGCACCAGCGTATCAGAGGCCGCATCCTTGAAGATTCCCGAACCGTTGATCGAGGCGCGCCTGAGGCCCGCGCCCGAAAGCAGTTCACGCCAGCGCCCGGCAGATTCGGAATCGGTGATATCGACGGTCTCGGCATTGAGAGCGATCTGGCGTGAGCGAAGACCGGCTACGGTGACGAACGTCCCGGTTCCATCGTCGATCTTCAAAAGCAGATCTCTGCCTCTTTGTGCGGTCATGGTTCAGCTCCTGTAGGTATCGATGGCTCAGGTCAGCGGTTCGGTCACGGCGCGAAAGCTAGACACCGCCCTGAAATGACGGTCATCAGGATGAGCTTCGCTGCGGGTCGTCTCGTGAGTAAAATTCACAAGCGCATGCCCGGGCAGGTTTCCCGGCAGGGCAGAAAGCGCCGCGCGGATTTCGCCTGCCATGGCAACGGCGGCCTTGCGCCCATTGGCGGATGACCAGGCAGTGATCTCGATGAAGTGTTCCTCGCCCTCCTCCGTCGCCGTGCTCCAGTCCACGGTTTCGACCGGGCCGATGACGACATAGGGCGGGCGGCGGGAATCGGGCACATCGTCATAGACGAATGCGCCACCCAGCAGGCTGGTTAGCGCGGAGGAGGAGCGCAGGGCGGAGACAATCGCCGATTGCAGTTCGATCGCTGCGGTCACTTGCTGCTCCCGTGTCTTGATGGCTCACGGCTGCGGGTCGAATTGCCGTCTGGCAAAATCCTTCGCTTGGGCGGTTTCTCATCGCGCACAAGGCGCCTGAGAAACCCCTGCAGGGCATTGCCGGTGATGCGGTAGGCGGGCTTCATGAGCGCTCCACCACCTTGCAGACACGGTAGCGCCCGGTTTCATCGGGGTCGTGCACGGTATCGATGTCGAAGAGGCGCGAGCCCTTCACAAAACGCATGCCGGGCTGAACAGCATCGTTCACCCGGATGTAGATCCAGTGGGTGATGTCGTGTTCCTGATTGGCAGCCATCTGGGTGACAATCCCCGCGATGGGTACGATGCGCGCCCAGACGGGTTGCACGTCCTGCCAGTTCGAGACGAAGCCGCCGGCACCATCGTCACTTTCCTGGCGTTGCTGCAGTGTCAGGCGAACAGAGAAACTGCCAGCCTGAAGAAAGGCATGGCTGTTCACAGGCCAATCCTCCGGAACGGGGCGATCAGGGTACGGAAGCCGTGCGGCTCGGAAGCCGGCTGCTGATCAACCGGCACGGCGCCGCGAAACTCGTAGGCATGCGCGACAAGCAGCAGCAGCGCCCGGCGCAGGCTGTCGGGCACGTCGGCCGGCGTATCGCCGTAGCCTGCCACGATGTCGATCTCGATGCCGTTGACAGCTTTCGCCGTCTTCACGGCTTCATGCACCACCAGCCGTGGCGGGCTGGAGACCGCATCGAGCTCGAGACTGGCCGGTGAGACGGCCTGCGGGTTTCCGGCTTCATCATAGGCCTGCATTGCAGCGATCGACTGCACCGGCTGCACGGCAAGGCGGATGGAGCGGCTTTGCGGCATTGCATCGAGATATTGCCGCCAGGTCTGGGTCAGCAGCCGCAGGCCGGACACGCTTTCGAGGTGGGCCGTCGACTGGGCAATGAGATCGGCGAGATAGGCGTCATCATCGTCATGCTCGATGCGCAGATGGCGCTTGACTTCCTCAAGTGTCAGAACCGCCGCAAGCGGTGCCGAAGGGCGCGTGATTGCCATGAACAAATTCCTGTAAAGAAGAGAATGGCCCCGCCCCGCCTGTCATTCGACAGAGGGTGATTGCGGAGCGGGGCCGAACGGTACCGGGCCACCGGAGGGAAGCAGCCCTACGCGAGGTCCCGGGAGGGGAGGACCTAGGCGGTACCGAACTTGACGAGCTTGATGGCGTCGAAATCCTGAACCCCGCCACCGACGCGTTTGGTGGTGTAGAACAGGACATAGGGCTTGGCGGAATAGGGATCGCGCAGCACCCGGACGCCTGCCCGGTCGACGATGAGATAACCGCGGCCGAAGTCACCAAAGGCGATCGGTAGGCTGTCGCTGGCGATGTCGGGCATGTCCTCGGCCTCCACAACGGGGAAGCCCATCAGCATGGCCTTTTCACCGGCCGTTGCCGGCGGCTGCCAGAGATAGTTGCCGTCGGCATCCTTGAGTTTGCGGATTTCGGCCTGGCTGCGGCGGTTCATCATCCAGTGGGCGTTCTGGCGGTAGCCCGCCTTCAGCGCATAGATGGTGTCGACCAGCGTGTCGGAAGGATCGCTGGCGGCGAAATCGCCATCGACACCGGTGGCCACATAGCCGAGATTGCCCCAGCTCCAGGCGCTTTCATCGACCGTCGCATTGTCGAGAAGCCCCTTCGGCTTGTTGACACCATCGCCATTGATGAAGGCGGCACTTTCCTGTTCGGCGAAGGCAATCTCGACTTCCTGGGCAAGCCATTCGTCGATGTTGATCGCCGCATCGTCGAGCAGGGTCGAGGTAGCCGCCGGCATGGCATAGAGTTCCATGGTCGGAAACTGCAGTTCGGAAAGCGCAGGGGTTGCCGTCTGGGCGCGAACATCGGTCTCGGCAACCCAGCCGGTGGCAGGCCCGGTGACGGCAAACGGCTTCTTGTACATGGACGAGGAGACCGTTCGAACGGAAGCAACCGAACGTACCGGCGAAATGTTTGCCAGCCTGCGGCCGATTTCCTGCGCGGTTTCGTCAGGCACCAGAAAGCCGCCATCGGGATCGGAGCCATAGGACATGGCCTTTTCCTCGAAACGGCGCAGGCCGGTCTCGTTGCCCTTGCGGACATAGCCTTCAAAGGCATTCTTGTGCTCGATACCGGCAAGGGTAACCACGCCGGAACGCGCGGCGCCGGGGCGCTGCTGCCTGATCAGCAGATGGTCCATCACCCGCTTGTGCTCATCGAGTGCGGTGTTGATGCGGTTCATCTTCTCGGTGGTGACGGTGTCGGCGCCGATGCTGGATTCAACCTGGGCAAGGCGCTCGTCATTGGCTTGACGGAATGCCTCGAAGGCGACCATGAATTCGTCGAAAGCCTCGGCGACGTCCTGGGCAGGCGAACTGACTGGCTGGGCGGGGATGGCTGCCATGACAGGAACGGCGGAGATTGCCTCTTCCTTGCGCGACCATCCTTTTGTTTCCGGGGCTTTGATTTCGGGGGCTTTGATCTCGGGGGCTTTCGCGCCCGGTTTCCGGGTTGTGGTTCTGGTTTTCATCTACGTGTCCTTATCGGTTGGTGTGGCGGGCGCCCTGATGAAGCGCGCTGGCGGCAGCGCGGATGCGCGTGACCAGATCGCCTGCGGGCATGCCCGGTGAGCCGCCAACCGCGTCGCGCCGGTTGAGGCAGTCGCGATAGCCCTTGGTGACAACCCGTCTGGCATCGCTGCGCGAAAGCCCGGCATCCCGCACGAGCCAGCGCTCAAATTCACGAATGGAGGGAAGCGCGCCGCCCTGCCGCAAACCGGCTTCGAACCGCTTGACGCTTTCGATCCGCGCACTTTCCTGCATGGGAAAGGTGACGACCGAGATTTCCCAAAGATCGGCTTCGAGAATGCGGCGTGCGCCGGTGGCCCGGTCCTGCCGGGCGCGGATGGTGCGAAAGCCGATGGAAAGCCCGTCAATGGCACCGGCGCGCATCAATTCGTGCACTTCCCTGCCCTTTTGCGTTGCCAGCGCCAGACGGCCGCGCACCTTCAGGCCTTGCGGGGTCTCCCCGATTTTTTCCCAGGTGCCGATGGGTTCTGCCGCATCGTGCTGAAACAGCATGCGGATGCCGGACGGCCCGCGCCGGGCGAGCGACCCCGTGAAAGCGCCCGCCGCCACGATGTCATTGCCGAGATCGACCTCGTTGAAGACGCTGGCATAGCCCTCGAAGGTGCCGTCAAGCCGCACGCGGCCCATATCGGCAGGCACGCGTTTCATCTCCCGCAGGTCAAGCAGGCGGTCCTGTTTCATCCAAAGCTCCGTAAAGTGACAGTTACTTGCTGCGCCCGGCAAAGCGGGTGTCGAAAAAGCGGCGCAGGGCACCCAGTGCCCACCAGGCGGCAAGGCTTGCGCCGGCAGCCCCCATCAGGGCGATTTCAAAGCGGGTAAGCTCACCGGTCACGCCGAAGCGCTCAGCCAGGCTGGCGCTTACGACCGGGCCGAAAACGATGCCGACGGAAACGCCGGTCAGAAAGCGGATCGCTGCCTCGCGTCGGCCTTTCGGCAGCACATAGGCAATCGAAATCGCCGAACCCAGAACCGCGCCCGTGACCTTCGCCATCCAAAGCAGGATCTGGTCCGGCAGATCGGCCGGATGCAGGGCTGCGGCAAGGTCAAAGCGTGGCGTCATCGTCCAGCCTGCCATAGCCCGTTGCCTCGCGTTTTTCGTTGACGGTGAGAAACTGCGCCTCGTTGACCCGCTGCCACAGCGCATCGCGGTCGGCGGAAAGCGCCTCGATGGCATCGCGGTCGACATCGAGGCGCAGTTCGCTGCCCCAGACCGGCCCGAGCCAGTGCTCCAGCTCGGCGGCAACGCGCAGCACCAGCGGCAAGACCGTCTGGCGCCAGAAGGCGCGGTTTGCCTCCTGATAGTTGGAATAGGTGTTGTCGCCGGGAATGCCGAGCAGCATGGGCGGCACGCCGAAGGCGAGCGCGATGTCGCGGGCAGCCCCGTTGCGGGCTTCCATGAAATCCATGTCCTTGGGGCTGAAGCCCATCGGCTTCCAGTCGAGCCCGCCTTCGAGCAGCATGGGGCGGCCTGCCCGGCTGGCGCCGGTATAGCCGTCTTCCAGCTCGCCCTTCAGGCGTTCGAACTGCTCATCGGTCAGGTTGATGTTTTCAGCACCCGAATAGACCAGCGCGCCGGAAGGCCGGGCCGAATTGTCCAGCAGCGCCTTGTTCCAGCGGCTTGCCGCATTGTGGATTTCCAGCGCCATGTGAGCGGCGCGCAGCGGCGAGGTTCCCTCGAAATCGTCAAGCGGGTTGTAGGCGAGAGATGCAGCAGCAGCGGATGATCGCCGCCTGCCCCGAACCGGGTCTTGCGGCCGTCGACGGTATATTCGTAGGCCTCCGGCCAGCCGTCCTCGCCTGAAACCAGCGACATGCGGTCGGCGCGCAGCAGGTGCAGTTCGCGCGGGCTGCCATCGAGATCGATGCGCTGGACATAGGCATTGCCGGCGATCAGCAGGCCGCAATAGAGACCGTCGAAAAAGGCTGCGCCTGCGCGCCAGGGATTGGGCCGGGAAAGCAGATCGAGCATCGGATGCGTATCGAGTTCCTCGCCCGCCTCATAGAGCAGCCAGGGCATGGAACCGGCGGCTTCCGCAATCATCCGCACACAGCGGTGGACCACCGGATTGGCGAGATAGCCTTCGCGGGAAAGCCCGCCATAGCTGCCCTCGCCCCAGGTCGCCTCGGCCAGTCCCTGCAGGGCGATCAGCGGGTTTATCGCCTGCTTGGTCTCCAGCCGCGCAGTATCGCTGCCGCGTGAAAGCCAGCCGGGCCGGCGAAGCCAGGTCGTCAGAGCGTTCATCCAATATTCCGTGTTGTCAGGTGGCGCGGATTTTCGGTTCGCCACGATTTTTCAGCGCCAGTTCATGCAGCGCCCAGACCAGCGCATCGAGCCGGTCGGGTGAGCGCCCGCCAGCTAGACCATCGGCCGTGAAATCGCACATCTGGTCCTCAAGCTCCCGGAAGGCGCCGGCATGGCGCACCCTGCCCTGGGCATAGAGCATGGCGACGGGTTCCGCCCGCAGCCACTTGCCCCGGCTGGCGCGCACCATGCGCACCGGCAGGCCGGGATCGCCCAGCATCAGCACGCTGCGCACCATCTCGCCGCCCTGGTTGACCTCGGCGACGACGCAATCTGCATCGAGGCGGCGGTAGAGCCGGCTGACGGCGGCAGACCATTCCTCAGGCTGGGCGCCGTGCAATGTGTTATCTGCCAGCACGTAGCAGATGCCGTCTGCCGCCTTTCCCACGGCAACGATGCCGCAGGCATCCGCCGTCCCGGCGGACGACGCCGGCGGATCGACGGCAACGACGATGCGCTGCATCGCCGGAGCGTTGCTCACCCGCAAGGCGTCGATCGCATCGAGCCGCCACAGCGCGCCTTCAACCTGTTCGATGATCTCGCCATCGATTTCCTGACGGCCAAGCCGCGTGCCGCCATATTCGCCCGTGATGAAGGACAGAAAGCCTTGCGCCAGATGGGCCTCGTTTTCAAATGTCGTTGCCCGCGTTACCGCCGTATGCGGATCGGCAACCAGCTTCTTCAGCAGCCGCAGCGGGCGCGGCGTGGTGGTCACCAGTTGCCGGGGAGCCGCCCCCAGCCGCAGGCAGAATTGCAGCATGTTCCAGGTCGCTTCGAGATAGGGCCATTTGCTGATCTCATCGCTCCAGGCCAGTCCGAACTGGTTGCCGCGCAAGCCGTCCGGGTCATTGGCGGAGAACACCTGGGCAATCGCGCCATTGGGCCATTGCAGCAGGCGGCGCGAGGGCAGCCATTGGGGTTTGCGGTCCTTTCGCTGAACGGCCAGAAGGCCGGATTCGCCTTCGATCATCACCTGGCGCACATCCTGAAAGGTTTCGCCGATCAGGGCGATGCGCCCGGCGCTGTCGGCCAGATAATGCGGGTCCTCGTGAATGATGCCGGTCAGCCATTCAGCGCCGGTGCGCGTCTTGCCGGCGCCGCGTCCGCCGAGAAACAGCCAGGTGCGCCAGTCGCCGCCCGGCATCACCTCAGGAGGGCGCTCGGGAGGCCGTTGGGCAGGGTGCAGAAAGACCGGCCAGTCACGATGAAGGGTTTCGCGCCAGACCGGCGTGAGACCGTCAATCAGGGCGAGGCGCTGCTCCTTGCCCGGCAATCGCCGCAATGCGTTTCTCAAGCTCGCTGCGGAATTCCACAACATCCGTCGGATATCGTCCGGCATCGGCAGTGTGTTCCAGGTCCTTCACCATTGCCTCCAGATCCCGCACCGATTTCGTCAATGCCAGATGGGCGCGTGCCCGTTTTTCGATGTCTTCGGTCCTGTCCGCCTCGCCTCCCGGTTGAGCGCCGCCAGATCGCGGCGGATGGCGGCGACCGTCTCGCGGGCTAGTTCGGCGGTGACGGAAGGGGTTGCGATCTCCTCCCGCGCCGGGCCTCTTACCCGCCAGTCTTCGGCAGCACGCAGGGCATCCAGCGTGGCGCAATCGGCGGCCATCAGCCGGGCGATCTGGCCGGTGGAAAGCCCGTGATGCTCATAGGCGACACGCGCCGTCCAGCGCTGCTCGGGGGTGAACTGCGCTATGTCCGCAGCAGCGCCCTCGCCCGGTGCTTCACCAGCGGGCGGCGGTTTCGTCTCGTCGATGTGCAAGGAAATCCCCGTCTTGTCATTAGGGGTGTATCGTGGCCGGTCAATCGCCGCTCACCGGTGTGAGCCGCATTGACCGTAGAGAGAACCTACCAAACCACTGTGCCATGGTGTCAAGGAATTTTTTCCTATTTTGTGAAAGAAGGCAAATCCGGCGTGATGGAGCTCAAAGGGCAGAATGGCGCTGAAAATCAGGAAATTGTCAGGAGCGGTATGCGTTCGATGCGCTCAAATAAGAAGGACGCTTCTTCATCAGATAGGGAATGGCACTAAGACCCCCATCAAAGTTGACAGGGTCTTTGGTTGGCAATTCCGCGGCTTAGCGGAAGGAGGATTGTCCTGCAGCCAATCATTGGTTCCGGCCCTGGCATTTGAGAAATACTTATTTTTCACCAGTTCATTGACCCAAAGCCTGTCATCATCATCCAAGAATGGACTTTAGGTGATCGTGCAGTTCCTTGGCAGTGCCATTAACCGCGGTTAGCCACACAGAATCTTGAGTGCGATGTGGAGACCCCAGCCTTTCTAAGTTTTCCCAGAGCGGCTCATAGTCTTGAGTGCCGATTCATTCAGGAGACCGTCAAATGTAGAAGCGTGCGCTATTGACTGTACTACGTCTCTTAGTTGTTTTGCTGTGTAAGGTTCTGACAACACCATCATCAAACCGATGTCAGTTTTGGTCATTGCAGCCAACAGCAATTTGAAGCCTGTTTCGGCAGCGGCATATCCGTATGCGATCCGTCCGAAAAGTATGTAGTGCTCGTCTGATAGAACAGCTTCAGGCATTTCAGACACCAAAAAAAACACATGTTCAACGAAACGCTGAAGCGGATGCCGGAAACACCGCTGAAGCTGTCTCACAAGCAGACTACACGAAAATCCGCTTAATTGCTTGTGAAGGACATCAGGCTGGGCCGCTAAATAGCAGTTTCCCCTCACTCCTCCCCCGGCCAGGTGACGAGGTGGTCCTCGTAGTCGTCGACGGTCAGGCCATCTTCCGAGATGACGCGGCCGCGCACGGAAATGCCGGCGTCATGCACGCTTTCGGGACTGCCGGAAATGAGCGGATGCCAGTCGTAGAGGTCCTTGCCCTCGGCGACCAGCCGGTAGCCGCAGGTCGGCGGCAGCCAGCCCAGTTCGCGCACCTTTTCCGGCGTCAGGTCGATGCAGTCGGGCACCAGGCGAAAGCGCGACTCATAGTTCATGCAGCGGCAGGTTTCGCAGTCGAGCTCGGAACAGGCGATGTTGGTCCAGTAGATTTCGCCGGTGTCCCAGTCCTCCAGCTTGTTGAGGCAGCAACGGCCGCAGCCGTCGCACAGGCTTTCCCATTCGTCGGGGGTCATTTCCTCCAGCGTCTTGCGCTTCCAGAACGGGACTTGTTCGTCCATCACCGCCTCCGGCTGGGTTGATCCGCTGCCGCCTCCGGCAGATTGAGCCAAGGGCCTCCGGCAGGCGGTTTACCAGAGGCGAAAGGGGATAGCCACGGCAGTTAACCGGCTGCCCGATTTTTCTCCAAATTTGCTGGCAATTTGCTATAAGCCTTCCCAAGGGACACATCGCATACGGGAGCAGGAGCGCGCCGCCTGGACGCCATCGGTTGAGAAACATGCGCAATCCGTTCGAGAAAAAGGGCCGAAGCAAGGGCCGCAACTGGCTGCTGGACATCGATTCGTGGATCGATTCGGCGATGTACCGCCTGTTTTCGGGCGGTTCGGAAAGCTGGGAAAATCTCGTCATCTTCTTCCAGCGCTTCCGCGCCACGGGCTTCAAGCGCCTGCTGGTGGAGGTTGCCGACGAGGGGCTGACGCTCGGGCTCGGCGGGCTGATCGTGCTGCTGGCGCTGGCGCTGCCGGCCTTCGACGAGACCTCGAAGAACTGGCGCGACAAGAGCGAATATTCGGTCATCTTCCTCGACCGCAACGGCAAGGAAATCGGCCGGCGCGGGGTGCGGCAGGCGGATTCGGACGAGATCGACACCCTGCCCGACCACTTCATCAAGGCGGTGCTGGCCACCGAGGACCGGCGCTTCTTCGAGCATTACGGCATCGACTTCTTCGGCCTCGGAAGGGCGCTGGCCGAGAACGTGCGGGCCAATTCCGTCGTGCAGGGCGGTTCGTCGATCACCCAGCAGCTCGCCAAGAACCTGTTTTTGACCAATGAGCGGACGATCGAGCGCAAGATCAAGGAAGCCTTCCTGTCGGCGTGGCTCGAGACCAATCTGGAAAAGAACGAGATCCTGAAACTCTATCTCGACCGCGCCTATATGGGTGGCGGCAATTTCGGCATCACGGCGGCTGCCGACTACTATTTCGAGAAAAGCCCGAAGGATCTGACGCTTGCCGAGGCAGCCATGCTTGCCGGCCTCTACAAGGCGCCGACGAAATATGCCCCGCACATCAACCTGCCCAATTCCCGCGCGCGCGCCAACGAGGTGCTGACCAACATGGTGCAGGCGGGCTTCATGACCGAGGGCCAGGTGGTGGCCGCCCGCCGCAAGCCGGCAACCCCCATCGAACGCAACGATGTCGAGCAGCCGGGCTATTTCCTCGACTTCGCCTTCGAGGAAGTTCAGGAACTGGCGCGCGGCCTGCCCGACAAGACCTTCTATGCCAAGACCACCATCGACCTCGACCTGCAACGGGCGGCCGAGGATGCGATCAACAACCATCTGCGGCAGTTCGGCAAGGAAAAGCGCGTATCTGAAGCGGCGCTGGTCTCGATCGACCGCGACGGCGCGGTGCGGGCGATGGTCGGCGGCCGCGACTATGGCGAATCCCAGTTCAACCGCGCCACCAATTCGCGCCGGCAGCCCGGCTCCTCCTTCAAGCCGTTCGTCTATGCGACGGCGGTGGAGGAACTGGAACTGGACGAAAACAGCAAGGTGGTGGACGGCAGGATTTGCGTCACCCGCAACGGGCGCTCGTGGTGTCCGAGCAACTATTCGGGCAGCTTCCGCGGCCGCATCGACCTGCAGACGGCCATCGTCAAGTCGATCAACACGATTCCGGTCAAGCTCTATGTGGGCGCCGACGGGCGGCGCGGCATCGGCGGGGAAAAGATCGTCGCCACCGCGCGGCGCATGGGCGTCACCTCCGAACTCATCATGTCGCCTGCCATGGTGCTCGGCGCCAACGGGCTTACCGTGGTGGAGATGGCAACGGGCTATGGCGCGTTCATGACCGGCGGCTACAAGCTCGACCGCCACGCCATCGTGCAGCTGACCAACCTGCAGGGCGAGATCGTCTATGACCGCCGCGAGCAGGCGCCGGCGAAAGAGCGGGTGCTTACCGAGCGCACTGCCGGGGTGATGAACCGCATGATGGCGCAAATCCCCGAATGGGGAACGGCGACGCGGGCAGCGCTCGACGGCATCCGCGCTGCCGGCAAGACCGGCACGACCAATGCCTATCGCGATGCCTGGTTTGTCGGCTTTACCGGCAACTATGTCACCGCGGTATGGATGGGCAACGACAACTACCAGCCGACCAACAGGCTTACCGGCGGCAACCTGCCGGCGATGACCTGGAAACAGTACATGACATTCGCCCACCAGAACATCGAATTGCAGCCGATCCCCTATATCGACAATCCGCTGCCGGGCAAGAATCCGGAGGCTGTTGCCGAGCAGGCGGATGATGGCCTCGCCCCGGCGCTGCGGCCGAAAACCCTGTCGCAGGATGCCGAGGATTATCTGAGGGAACTGGGACGCAAGCTGCGGCAGGCCAGGCCGATCCAGAAGCGTGACGTGGTTGCCGCGCGCGAACAGGAGCGCCAGGCAGACACAACCGTGCTGGCGGGACGGGTGAACGGGCAGCAGAATGGCGGCGCTGCGCCGCAAGTGGCGCAATAGTCCGGCAGGCAATGGGGCGGTTTTTCATCAACGGAGCAGGCTTGTGCGGTTGATCGCCGATACCGTTATCGTTGTGCTGGTCGGACTGGCGCTTGGCGGGGCTTCGGCCTGGTATACGATCAATACCGGGCTGGGTTTCGGCGGCATCCGCTCCGGTCCGTGGGTCTCCTGGCCATTCGCCAGCGGGGCTGCCGTCGACCCCTACACCATGGCCAAGACCGTGCGCAACGGCACCATTCCGCTGGGAGCCGCGGAAGGGCTTGCCTTCGAAGCGACCGCCGACAGCCGCGGCGAGGCCCTGCAACTTGCCTGCGACTACATCGTTTCCGGCACGACGCCGCCCTCCAAGCTGTGGACGCTTGCCGCCTACACTGCCGGGGGCGAGAGCATCACGCCGGAAAACGGCAGCCGCTCGTCGGTTCATTCCGGCCGCCTGCTGCGGTTTTCCGACGGTTCCTTCCGCATCCTGATCAGCCCGCAGCCCAAGGCCGGCAACTGGCTTGGAACCGCCGGCGAAGGCCGTTTCCGGCTCGTGCTGAGGGTTTACGACACGCCGGTGACCAGCACCTCCGGACTGGTTTCGCCAACCATGCCCAACATCATCAAGGGGGACTGCGAGGCATGAACTGGCGCATCGTCTACCTGCTGGTCATGGGACTGGTGCTTGCCGGCATCGTCCACATCGCGATCGTGCTGATGATTCCCAAATACGGCACGAGGGGCGCCTGGGCGTTTCTTTCCGGCAGGACGGAGCTCTACCGCTTCACGCCGCTGCGGCCCGAGCAAACCGGCTCGGCGATCTCGGAGGTCGATCCGTTCTTTTCCTACGGCATATGCCGCTTCGATCTGGAAGAGGCCGGCCTCAGGCTGCGCGGACCCGAGACGGCCAGCTTCTGGTCCGCATCGGTGTTCGACGAGGATGGCGCAGTGGTCTACAGCCTCAACAACCGCACCTCGATCGAAAACAATCTCGACCTGCTGATCCTGACACCGCTGCAGGGCCTGGAAATGCGCGAGGCGCAGATCGAGCGTTTCGAGACGTCGGTTGTGGTGGAGGCCGATATCGAGAACGGCTTCGTGATCGTGCGGGTGTTTCAGCCCGATGACAGCTGGACGGCGACCAACCGCAATTTTCTCAGTGAAACCAATTGCGAGAAATTCGTAATCGATGCGGGATGACGCGCGGCCGCGGCCGGCATCGCATGCCCGCTCTCATGCCACGCTCTAGACCCGGGGAACCGGGCGGCGGATACGCTGTGACGGCAAGCTCATCTGGCGCTCGTAGCGAACGCCGGTAAAGAACAGAAGCTCAGCCGTCTTGCGTCCGTCCGGGCGCTTGACGGCAGCCGCCTTCTTTACATGGCTTGCCACTGCTTCTGCTTCTCTTGCAGGGAACTGGATTACCTGTCCCATCAGGCTTCTCCTTGGGAGGTTCGGTTGCACCCCGGCGAAACGAATCACTTTACGTTTCGGGAGGTACAGGGATTGAACGCCAACGTGGTTAACAGTTCGCTAACACATTCAGGAGCACTCTGGCCGGCAAGCGACGACGATTCGCCGGCGGCCGTGTTTCCTGCCGCCCTTGCATGCAAAGAAGGTCCGGCATTTCATGGGTGTTCAAGCTCCTTTTGTCAGCGCAAACAGCGAAACCGAGGCGTTTTCCCGGCGCGCGCGGCATACCCGCATTCTTGTCGATGCCACCCGCGACCTGACCAATAATCCGCGCCCCTCGGCACAGCAGATCGAGGCCTACAAGGAACTCTTCTATCAGCTCGCAGACCGGCTGCTGCCGGCCGACAGGCGGCTGATCTCGGCGCTGGTGGCACGTTCCGCCTTCACGCCGCGCGCCGTTGCCCTCTATCTTGCCCAGGACAGTCTCGATGTCGCGATCCCCTGCCTGCTCTATTCGCCGGTTCTGGGCGAACTGGATCTGAAGGAAATCGCCCGCAAGATGGGGCCTGCCCATGGCGACGTGATCGCAAAGCGCATCGTTCCGCCGATGCAAGGCAGCGCAGATGAAGCGGAAGCGGCCGAGGAGCCGCCGATGGCGCCAGAGACAACCGTTGAAACGGTTGTGGCCGTCGGTGAGCCGACTGTTCCGGAAGCAAATGAAATTTCCCTGCAGGACACTGCCTCGCTGGAAATACGTCTCGAACGGTCCAGCCCCTTCGGCAGAACACCCACCGAGGCTTCCCTGATCGAGGAAGCGTCAGAAGATGCGATTGGCGGAGCCGAATGGCTCAATGGCGAGGAAATCGTTGCGCTCGCCTCCTCCGGCGGCCGGCTCGGGCGGCAGAAGTCCGACCGTCAAGCTCAACCAGACACCGGACTTGCTTCCGGCGAAAGCACAGCAGGCGAACGCACCGCCGCAACAGCGTTGCAGCACCGGGAGAAGCACTTCAGCCCGCTTGCGATGCGCGACACACGCCATCTGCTGGCACTTGCCCGCAGCCAGAACCGCAAGGCGCTGTCGAAGAAGATCGCCGCCCTGTCGGGGCTGGAAGACAGCACCATCTCCGCCCTGTTGAGAAAAACGCGTGGAGATGAAGTCGTCTATCTGGTCAAGGCACTCAACCCCGGCAGCCCGCAAGACCTCAAACTGCTGCTGATGATTGCACCTCGTTACGGCCGCACACAGGATGCCTATCGCAGCGCCAAGACCTTGCTGGGTGAACTCGATACCGGCATCTGCCGCATGATCTTCAATCAGGTCGGCGCAACCTTCGACCTGCCCCGGCTGGAAACCATCGTAACACCCGGCGCAGAGGCCGATGCGGAATTTGCAAGGGCAGCGCGGGTGCGGCGGGAGGAAATCGGCCGCGGCATTGACGGCCGCTCGGTGGAAGCCAGGCCCGTTCCCAATCCCGCCGGTCAACCGGCCCATGGCGGCAGGGTGATGCAACCGGCCGGTGCCTGATCCTCACATTCGCGGATCGGCAATGTCGATGGAGACCAGTTCCGTCCGCTTTTCGATTTCGACGATCCAGCAGTCGGGATCGAATTTCACCTGACGATCGAGAAACTCGCCGACCTCCTGCGGGCCAGCCTGCCGCAACCGCTCCTCGAACAGCCGCTCGCCGCTGCCGCTTTCGGCGGCAAACACCTGCGGGGCGGGAGCATAGACATTCGCCAGATCGCCGTCTGTACGGTGAACCACGAAAATGGCACCTGCGTCTTCCGCCCCCTTGCGCAGCACAGCGCCAAAGGCGCCGTCGACCTGTTCACGGCGAAGGATCGCGGAGACGAATATGGATGATTTCAACCGCATGCGGCTGACTATCAGTGATGCGCGCGGCTGTCAGCCCCGGCAATCGATCAGGAGTGAACCAGCTTTTCTATCGTCGCCTGGTCCGGCTGGCCGGTTGCCTTCAGGCCGTGCTGTTGCTGGAACTGCCTCAGCGCCTGTTCGGTCTGGCTGCCGAAAATGCCGTCGACATCGATCTCGCTGCCGGTTGCACGGGCAAGATGCTCCTGAATGCGCATCACGAGAGCCCGGTTGAGCGTATCATCTTCGGAAAGCACCGGCCCGGTGTCGGCGATCAGTCCTGAAAGCCGGTCCGTCTGCGTCGAGGCGGTGATCTTCGGCAGGCGGCTTTCAACCAGCGAAACCAGTTCCGCCGTCGCCTTGCCGGTTTCGGGCAGGCCATTGCGTTTCTGGTAGGTTGTGATGGCGGCACGCGTCATCGGTCCCATCAGGCCGTCTACCTCGCCGTCATAGTCGCCGGTGCGGGAGAGGGCTGCCTGCAACTGCGAAACGAGCCGGGACTGCTGGGCGACGCGGGCACTCGTGGGAACCGGCGTTTTCTTGGGTTGTATACGGGAGGTCTGTACCGGGCGCACATCGGGCACCGACTGGGTAGTCGTCATGTCGCGCGTCGCCCAGATCGGATCGGGATGCGCGCCACTCTGTGCATAAAAGGCGTTGCCCGCCACAAGCGCGAAGGCAATCGCGAAGGTACATCCTCCTGCGGCGACAGACGGGTTGTTCTGAAGCACGGAAAAGAACCGGTCCATGATGCTGCTAGCCATCTCCATCTCCTATGCGATATTGCGCAATATTCTCAGCGGCTCCCCCAGGCCTTTCTCACCCGCCTCCGTTTTCTCGGCCGCCGGGGCGTCCATCGCCTTTTCGATGCGGCAGATTTTCGACGGGGAGGCGACCGGCCGGGCAGCGGCGCCGTGAATGGGCAACCGAACGGTGACCACGGTGCCGTGATCGCGCCGGCTTTCGAAGCGAACCTCGCCGCCATGCAGTTCGACAAGGCCCTTGACCACGGAAAGACCGAGGCCGGTTCCTTCGTAGCGGCGGTCATGCTTGCTGTCCGCCTGGAAGAAGGGCTGGCCGAGACTTTCGATATGTTCCGGCGAAATGCCGATACCGCTGTCCTTCACGGTAATTGTGGCAAAGCGGGCGCTTCGCGCCCCTTCCAGCGAAACCGCTGCACCCTCGGGCGAGAACTTGATGGCATTGGAAAGCAGGTTGATGACGATCTGGCGGACCGCTTTTTCGTCGGCCACAACCTCGGGAAGATCGTCGATGCTTGCCATTTCGATGGCAATCGAACGGGTCTCGGCCTGGCCGCGCATGATTGCTGCCGTCGCGCGCAGGCATTTGGCGAGGTCAAACCGGTGCGGCTGAAGCTCATACATGCCGTGCTCGATCTTCGACATGTCGAGGATGCCGTTGAGCACGTCCAGCAGGTGGCTGGCGGAATCGTGGATCAGGCCTACATATTCCTCCTTGCGCTCGGCTGCAAAATCGGCAGCAACCGGTGATTTCAGCAATTCGGAGAAACCGAGAATGGCGTTGAGCGGCGTGCGCAGCTCATGGCTCATATTGGCGAGAAAGCGGCTTTTGGCGATGTTGGCGTGCTCCGCCTCGTCGCGCAGCCTTTCGGCCTGGGCTTCCGACTCCCTGGCCTCGGTCACATCGCGATAGGCAAAGACGCGGAACTGCGAACCGCTTGCCTGTTCGAGACCACCGGCGGTTACTTCGAGCCAACCTGCGGCATTTGCCCGCTGGCGAAGCGGCCGGAAGTCGAGCCGGCCGCCACTGTCCCCGGCGCCTGCCAGAAACCGGCCGACGGCAATACGGTCCTGAACATGCACCAATTCGAGAAAATGTCCGGGTTCCTCGCCCTGAGCGAGACCCAGCATGGCTGCTGCCCGGCTGCTTGCCCACAACAGCCTGCCGCCTGCATCGTGGATGGTTGCGGGTTGCACCAGATCCGGATTGCCGAGCTCGCGGCAAAAGGCTTCCGCCTGAACGAACCTGCCGATCAGGATTTCAAGTGCCTTTCCGGCTGTCTCGTGTGAAGGGGTGTAACGCAAAACCTGTATGCCCTTTGTATTCGGGCCAAGGTTCGCACAGCACCTTTAATGGAACCCTAAATGCGGCTCCACGCGGCCTGCTGCATGGCCACGAAGGGGATAAATCGGTGTTTACTTACTGACATGGTTAATGGTTGGTCACCACACGCCAGCCCCGCCCGCGGTTCCGCCGGCGCGAAAATGGCAGTTTTCCCTCGTTTGCCGGGCCACGAGGCAGCGCGGCGGCGAACCGGCTTTACGGGACCAATACGCGATCGCTACAATTTTAAACAAATGCCGCGAACGGAATGAAACGATCCTTATCGCGCCCATGCTAGAAGCTGCGGCGGGAAAGGTGAAAAACATGTTCTTTATTCGCGCAGTGTTCTGGTTGTCCGTGGTGGTTGCATTCATCCCGGTAAATCCGTCCGACCTCAACGAAGACCAGCGTGCCGTCTCGGCACTCGAAACGGTCGGGCTCGCCCAGTCGGTGGTCGAGGACGTTGCGGCGTTCTGCACGCGCAATCAGGGCACCTGTGAAACCGGCGGCCAGCTGTTCTCGCAGATGGGCATCAAGGCGCGCGAAGGCGCCCGCATTGCCTATGGCTGGCTCGACAAGCGTTACGGCCCCGATGCACAAACGAATGCACAGGCGAATGCGCAGGCGGCCGACCAGGGGAATGAAAGCACCGACCCGGTTGAGACCGGTGCCGTCAGGCTCGACTAAGCACGCCTGCCACCATACGGGCAGTGCTTGACCTGACCCGGGCCAATGATCGGGGGCGCTGCTTCCGATTGCACCATCGGGTCCTTCCGTTTCCATCCAAATCCGAATTGCCGCGGGCTGTTCACCCGGCAGACGCTATCCTGTATGGGTTTTCCGGAAGAACAAGCCTGCCAGACGGAAGCCTGCATGACGATTGATGAAATCATCGAGAATTTCGAACTCCTGGATGACTGGGAAGACCGCTACAAATACCTCATCGAGCTTGGCGACCAGCTCGAGCCGTTTCCCGCCGGCAAGCAGGATGCCGCACACAAGGTGCAGGGTTGCGTCAGCCAGGTGTGGATCGACAGCGAGGCTGAGGGCAGCGGCGATCCGGTGATCCATTACCGCGGTACGTCCGATGCCCATATCGTGCGCGGGCTCATTGCCGTCACGCTCGCGCTGTTTTCCGACCGCAAGGCGAGCGAAATCGTCAAAACCGATCATCAGGCGGTGTTCGACCGGCTGGGTCTTGCCGAGCACATCACGCCACAACGCTCGAACGGACTGCGTTCGATGGTGCAGCGGGTAAAGGACATCGCGGCAGCCGAACTTGCGGGATGAATCGCGCTGCAGGTCTATCCGGCAGGGCCGGGGGAAGCCATCCTGGGCCTGTAGCCATCGCCACCCCATTGCCGCATTGGCCGTCTGCCGCCAGCCGCTTCAAGGCCGTAATGACGAACCAGGATTTGCAGGGCTGTGCGCAGCATGAGCTTTGCCGATCTCGGCGGCCAACCGCGCTCACGCTCCACCGTTTCCAGTCCCTTGAGGAAACAGCAAACGTCCACCGCCACCCCGGCAAGCTCCGGCCCAATGGCCGTCTGCGCTGCCTCGAAGCGTTTCTTCGCATCCAGGGCGAAATCGCTTATTTCCGCGCCGCCGCCGGGAGAGCGGTTCTGCGAGGCCACCGTGGCGATCCAGTTGGCGGAGATGCGCGGCTGCAGTCCCGCCAGTTCGAAGTCCCGGCGCAGTTTCTCGCCTGCCTGAAACTGAGCAGCATCGATCCATGCAGCGCCCCTGCCCGCCTTCCTGAAATGAAGCCGTTCGAGCGGCGATTCAGCATGATTGGCCAGCACCGGACCGCTTTTGCCTTCCTGCTGTACCTGTCTCGCCACCAACTGGCCGTTCTGGGCCTGAAACCCGTTTTCAGGATCAAGCAGACGGGCAAGTGCCGCCCGGCCCTCGGCAGTCAGGCTCAGCCGGTCGTTTGCCGCGACAAGGCCGCGCCTGAGCGCCTCGTCATGGATCCCGCGTTCAAAACGGTGGCTCCGGCCTTGCCCGAGCACTGTGACCGCTTCTCCACCGACATCATATTCCGCGCCCTTGAAACCGGCGGTGTTGAGAACCTTCAGCAACCGGATGAGCGCCTTGAGACGGTCACGCATCGGCAGCACCGCGATCGGATATCTCGTACAGGCTGCGGGCTGAAACCAGCAGGTTTTCCATCGCCTCCAACTGCCTGTCGAAGTCCTCGTCGTCGCGCATGTCCTCCACCAGCTTGCAGGCATGGGCAATCGTCGTTCGGTCCCGGCCGAAAAACTCCGCCACCTTGTGATAGGGCGAGGAAAAGACCGTGTGCATCAGATACATCGCCTTCTGGCGGGAAAGGCAGACGATTGCCTTGCCGCGGGAAGTGCGCTGCAGATCGCCGACGGCCACGCGGTCGAGCACCGATACGAG
Organism: Phyllobacteriaceae bacterium; assembly: GCA_023954255.1. Taxonomy (GTDB): domain Bacteria; phylum Pseudomonadota; class Alphaproteobacteria; order Rhizobiales; family Rhizobiaceae; genus Salaquimonas. The sequence continues at coordinate 25,810 of JAMLIH010000018.1, forward strand.
CTTGACAACGAGTTGACCCGCCACGCGATCATAGTCGGGGCAGACATCGCCCAACGGGCGCGGCACATGCCTGCGATGCGGCAAGGTGGTCAATTCGGCCTTGCGAATGTTCGTTTGCCGCGCCGGGCAAGTCTGAATGCGCTGGTACATGAGGCACTCCCATAAAAGGATTATATTCCTATTGTGGGAAATGCAATCACCGGTGGCATATGTTTCGCTTCTTTTGCCCAAGCGCAAATCCAAACACCAGCAAAATCAAAGACTTGCAACAGCAACCGTTAGCCTGAAAACAAAATTTATTCCCGCTGCGGCGGCACCTCGCAGAATCTGCTGCGTTTTCACAAGGGTGCGAAATGGCCGGCAGCTTGAAGAAACTGGAAGAGCAACTCGCCCGCGAGGCGGCGGCGTTCGGCGCACACAGGGCGAGGCAGCCCACCGATCCCCGGCATGCAATGTGGAAAATCTGCGGCCTGACCGGGCTGGCGCCCACAGTGGAAGGGTTCCATGCAAAGGCCGCCGGAGTGCTGCGGCAAATGCTGGCGGCACAGCGCCGCTGGGCGCGGATGGCCCATCCCGCCTACGATCTCAACCGTCACCTGAGCATCCGCGAGGCACTCGCAACGCTGGAAGACGGCATGTGCGGTACAACCCAAAACGGAAAAGGCCGCATGCCCGGACGGACATGCGGCCCTTGAAGCAAACACTTGCCTGCCCAGGCAATTGCCTTACTTGCGGGAGCCCTTCTTGCGGCCGAGACCCTTTTCCTTGGCAAGCGCCGAGCGGCGCTCCGAATAGGCCGGCGCCACCATGGGATAGTCGGGGGCAAGGCCCCACTTCTCGCGATATTCTTCCGGCGACATGTCGAAATGCGAGCGCAGATGGCGCTTCAGCGATTTGAACTTCTTGCCGTCTTCAAGACATACAATGTGATCGCGGAATACCGATTTCTTCGGATTTACAGCCGGCTTCAATTCAGGAGCCGGCGGTTCTGCTGCCGCCGAGGCAACACCACACAGAGCCTTGTGAACCTCGTTGATCAATACCGGCAATTCAGTCGTGGATACCGGATTGTTTCCAACATAGGCAGATACGACATCGGCCGTAAGTTCAACCAGCAGCTCGTTATTTGTGGTTTCGGGGATGACATCATTCATGTGGGTCATGCTTCCGTAGTTGTTTTGTTTATGTTGTTTACGGTGCACGGCTTCATGCCGCGCGCTGAATCAGCCCCCAATTATTTCACCCATACTGATCCAAGACAGTGCTGTTACTACACGCAACCCAAATGTCAATTGGCAACCAGGGTAAATTATTCAGAAAAGCGAAGGCAATAATAACAAGCACCGTTTCATTAAGCGTAACGATATTGAACCATGTAATTCGCAACTGTATTCAAAATACTACTTGATCACTTTTCTTCCGAATTGTTGCCGGACATTTCGTCGGCAACGCTGCCCGACCACAACGGATAGCCGACCTTGTAGGCCGCGCGGGCAAGCAGATGGGCTGCAATGGGCGCCGTCAGGATGAAAAACAGCAGGCCGGCAAGGGCCCGGATCGCTGTGCTTCCATCCGCCGAGATCACGGCAAGCGCGATCATCATCAGGCCTGAACCGACCGTGCCCGCCTTGGAAGCTGCGTGCATGCGGGAATAGACATCCGGCAACCGGACCAGGCCAATGGCGGCGACCAGGGCAAAAAAGGCACCGATGATGACGAGGACGCCTGCGACAAATTCGATGATCATTCGGCACCTGCCTTCCGGCCGCCAGTGCTCCTGTCTTCTTCCGTCATGCCGCGCTCCAGCACAAACCGGGCAAAGGCGACAGTCGCCAGGAAACCCACAAGGCCAAGCGCAATGGCAATGTCGACATAGAGGTAATATCCGGTCTTGACGCCGACGACGGCGATAAAGCCGATGACCACTCCCACCAGCATGTCGAGCGCCATGATACGGTCGGGCAGCGTCGGGCCCACAACCACCCGGTAGCAGGTGATGAAAAACGACAGGGTCAGCAGGACCATCGCTATCTGGATTGCCAGTTCCAGGAATGTCGTCGTGTCCATATCGTCTTCCCCTATCTGAACGCTTCGAGAATGCGGCGTTCAAACCCCTGCGCAATGTCTTCCTTCGCCGCCGCGATGTCCGAACAGTCGATGGCATGGACATAGAGGAACTTGCGATCGGTGGAGACATCCACCGACAGGGTTCCCGGCGTCAGGGTGATCAGGTTTGCCAGCAACGCGATCTCGAAGTCCCGGTCGACGGTAAGCGGAAAGGCGAAAATTCCGGGCCTGGTCTCCATCCTTGGCTGCAGGACCAGAAGGGCGACCCGGAAGGCGGAAAGCGCCAGTTCCTTCAAAAACAGCAGGAGAAGCAGCAAAATCCGTGTCGCCCGGCCGAAATAACCACCGGTTCCAAGCTGTTCGCGGATCAGCCAGATGGCGAAAAAACCGAGCAGGAAGCCGAAGAACAGGTTGATCTCGGTAAAGGAGCCGGTCATCGCGCCCCAGGCAAGCATCAGCAGCAGGTTGATCAGCAATATGTTCATTGTCCGCCACCTCCGAATGCGGAACCGACATAGGACAGAGGATAGAGCAATCCCCGCGCGCCGTCAGCAGCAGCCGACAGCAGCATTTCCGGCGCCAGTCCGAGACCGAGCGTCAGCAATGTCAGCACGCCCAGGGTAAGGGCGGAATGGAGACGGAACTTCTCGTCCAGGCGGTTCACGGTCCACGCTTCCGCGCCGTCGGGGGTGCCTTCCGGGCCGCCGCGCCAGAAGGCAAATATCCATATTCGGAAGACCGCGATGGTGGTGAGCAGGCCGGAGAACAGGATCATGAAGGCAAGCCACCAGGCCCCGACCTCCAGTGCCGACTTGACCAGCACGAACTTGCCCCAGAAACCCGATGTCGGCGGCAGGCCGGAAACCGAGAAGGCAAGGATGAGGAATGCTCCCGCGAGCATTGGGGAAGCCGCATAAAGCCCGCCGCTTCCGGCCATGTCCGCAGTTCCCGAAAGCCGTGCCATGATGCCTGCGGCAAGATAGAGCGCGGCCATGACGATCATCGAATGAACGGCATAGACCAGAACGCCGGCAACCGCCGTCTGGGTGCCGATTGCCAGTCCGGCCAGCATGGTGCCGATGCCCGAGATCACCAGATAGCCGAGTACCCTCCTGACCTCGCGCTGGGCCAGCGCGCCGAGCACGCCGACCAGCATGGTTAGCGCCGCCACCCAGGCAATGAAGAGCGCCAGCACCTCGCGCTGATCGGCAAACAGCATCAGCGAAATTCTCAGCAGGGCATAGACGCCGACCTTGGTCAGGAGACCGGCAAACAGGGCAGAGACCAGATATTTCGGCGTATGATAGGAAGCGGGCAGCCAGAAGTTGAGCGGAAAGGCGGCTGCCTTCATGGCGAAAGCAAGGAAATAGAGCATGGCGATGGTCATCACCGGCCCCTGCACCGCCTCCTCGCCGTTCAGCTTCAGCCAGATATCGGCCATGTTGAGGGTGCCGAGCGTGCCGTAGAGCAGGCCCGTTGCCACCAGAAACATGGTGGTCGCCACCAGGTTGAGGAAGGCGTATTTCATCGTGCCGTCAAGCTGGCGCTGTTCGCTGCCAAGCACGATCATGCCGAAGGAGGAGATCAGCAGCACCTCGAACCAGACATAGAGGTTGAAGACGTCGCCGGTCAGGAACGCACCCGAGACGCCCGCCATCATCAGCATGAAGAAGGGGTAGAAGCCGTAGCGGCTTTCAAGCGCGGTCGAGGTCGCCGCAGCATAGACCGCGCCGCCAAGCGCGATTACCGCGCTGGTGAAGGCCAGCAGGGCACCGGCGGTGTCGACGGAAAAGGAGATGCCGAAGGGCGGCAGCCAGCGGCCCATGGTCATGGTAACCGGACCGGTATCCAGCACGCGCTGCAGCAGGCCGAAAGTGCAGACAACCAGCAGCCCCATGCCGATAATGGCCAGGACGCCGTGTTTGACAGGACGGTTTCTCAGCATCAGGTGCAATGCGCCGAACAGGATGGGGATCACCACCGGCGCGACCACCAGATAGTCGGCAGGCTGGAGGCCCGCCTCCACCATGATGCCTGTCAGATCGATTGTTTCCCCGGTACTGCCGGCCATGGAATGCTCCTAATAGCCCTTGGGCGGCGGCAACTGGTCCACCGGCTCGGCAAAGCGCATGTTGTCGGTGTCATCGGTGTTGAGGTCCTGGAAGGACCGGTAACCGAGCACCAGCAGGAAGGCGAAGAAGGAAAAGGAAATGACGATTGCCGTCAGGATCAGCGCCTGGGGCAGCGGGTTGGCGGTTGCTTCGGCGGGAACCTGCAGCGCTTCAGGAATGATCGGCGGCACTTCACGGGTCAGCCTGCCGGAAGTGAAGATCAGCAGGTTGACGGCATTGCCGAGGATCGCCACGCCGAGCAGAATGCGGATGACGTATTTCGACAGCAGCAGATAGATGCTGACGATGAAGAAACAGCCGACCAGGAGCGCGAGATAGACTTCCATCAGTTCTCATGCCTTTCTTCCAGCGTCAGGGCGATGGCCGTGATTGCGCCGACAACGACGAAATAGACGCCGATGTCGAAGACCAGCGGGGTCGACAACGCCACTTCGACGCCGAACACATGCGGGAAGGTCCAAAGGCCGGTCAGGAACGGCACACCGGCAAACAGCGAGGGAATGCCTGCGAGCCCGGCAAGGAAAAGGCCGAATCCCGCCAGCGTGATCGGGTGGAAATAGAGCGCCCGGCGCACCGGCGCCACGCCGTTGGCGATGCCGTAGATGGCGAAGGCTGAAGCGGCGATCAGCCCGCCAATGAAGCCGCCACCGGGATCATTGTGACCGCGCAGCAGGATGAAGATCGAAAAGACCACCATCAGTGCGGTGAGATAGGGCGCAGCGGTGCGGAAAATGACCGTGTTCATCCTTCTGCCTCCGATCTTGGCTGACGGCCCTTGATGCGGATCAGCGCGATGATGCCGAGACCGGCGATCATGACCACGGCAATCTCGCCAAGCGTGTCCAATCCGCGGAAGTCGACGATGATGACGTTGACGATGTTGCGGCCATGGGCAACGACGCGGCTGTAGGCGCTGAAGAACTCCGACAGGCGCGGATCGAACGGCACCTGAAGCACGGCCAGCATCAGCACGGCAAAGCCGGAACCGGCAACCGAGGCGACGGTGATATCGAAGGACTTTTCGCCGAAGGGACGATGGTCAGTCTTGTCGAGCGTCAGGCGGGTCATCACGAGGGCGAGGATGACCACCGAGAGCGTCTCGACCATGAACTGGGTGAAGGCGAGATCCGGCGCACCGAACAGGATGAAGATCACCGCGACCGAAAAGCCCTGAATGCCGAGAGAAACAATCGCCGTCAGCCGGTCATGGGCATAGATCACTGCCGCCAATCCGAGCAGGGCCAGCAGGAAGATGCCGGCTTCATAGAAGGTCGGCGCAACGAATTGCGGCAAGTCCGGCAATTCGCCGTAATTGTAGAGGCTGAACCAGATCGCGACCCCGAAGACGAGGAATACCGTCGTCATGTAGCCTTCCAGCCTGCCGTTCTGGATAATCCGGGTAATGGCTGCCGAAAGCGCCACGAGACCCGACATGAACTGGTCGAAGCCATGATCGGGGCCCCAGCCGATGCTGCGCAGGGCCCGAGCCATGGCGTAGCGCAACTGAGGCAGCAGCCAGAACAGCGCAACGCCCAGCGCAATGGTCAGCACCGAAAGCAGCAGCGGCAGACCGATATGAAAGGCGATTGCCGCATGGGCGTGAACCTCGCTGCCGGCAACCGCGCTCGACATGGGCGAAATCACGAGATGATTGGTCGTTGCCGACAGGATTGCGGAGGCAAGCCCGACGGCGGCAAGGTTGACCGGCCCGACCCACAGCAGCGGCGAGCCTTCATGGGCAGGTTTCGGCGTTTCGACCGGCGCGCCGAGGAACGGCCGGATCGCGACGGCTGCGGCGATGACCAGCATCAGCGCATTGCCGATGACGGTCAGCGCGGTAATCGCCATCGACCAGGCATCGCCTGCGGCAATGGCGGCGTAAATCTCCTCCTTGGCCATGAAGCCGACAAAGGGCGGCAGGCCGGCCATGGAAAGCGATGCGAGAGCGGCAGCGGCAAAGGTAATGGGCATTGCCTTGCGCAGCCCACCCAGTCGGCGGATGTCGCGGGTTCCCGACTCGTGGTCGACAAGACCTGCAACCATGAACAGCGCGCCCTTGAACAGCGCATGGGCGAACAGATAGTAAACGGCGGCTTCAACTGCCTTCTCACTGCCGAAGCCGGTCAGCATGACCAGCAGGCCGAGCGAGGCGACGGTCGTATAGGCGAGCATCAGCTTCAGATCGGTCTGGCGCACGGCAAGCAGGGTTCCGACCAGCAGGGTTGCCGTGCCGAACACCGGAAGCACCGTTTCCCATACGGTCGTGTCACCCAGCACCGGGTTCATGCGCATCAGGAGATAGACACCGGCCTTCACCATGGTTGCCGAATGCAGATAGGCGGAAACCGGAGTTGGCGCCTCCATGGCGTTGGGCAGCCAGAAATGGAAGGGAAACTGCGCCGACTTGGTGAAGGCACCTGCCACGACCAGCCAGAAAACCAGCAGGTAGAACGGGCTTTCACGCAACGTGTCGCCGCTGTTGAGAATGAGCGACAGTTCGTTCATGCCGGTCGCCAGGTTGAGCACGACGACGCCCGCCAGCAGGGCAAGCCCGCCGCCGCCGGTCACCACCAGTGCCTGGATTGCCGCCCGTCTGGAGGCCATTCGGTCATGATCGAAACCGATCAGCAGGAAGGAAGTGATCGAGGTCAGCTCCCAGTAGATGAACAGGGCGACGAGATTGTCCGCCGTCACCACACCGATCATCGATCCCATGAACAGGAACATGAAGCCGATGAAACGGCCATGCTCCTTGTGCCCCTTCAAATACCCGCCGGCATAGAGAATGATCAGCGTGCCGATGCCGGAGATCAGCAGGGCAAAGACCAGGCTCAGCCCGTCGAGATAGTAGGACAGGTTGACGCCGAGCGACGGCGCCCAGGAAAGCCCCATGGTGAAGGCTTCTCCCTCCGCCACCTGCGGCACGTATCCCGCCAGATGGATGAAAACCGAGAGTGGCACGAGGGCCAGCAGCCAGGCAGCCGATGCGCCCATCAAACGGACCAGTGGAGGAGAAAGCAAGGCGGCCAGAAAAGGGGAAAGCAGAAAGAGAATGGTCGGATTGACGTCGATCATGAACGCTTGCTTCTTCTTTTCCCTCGCAAACCGCCAAACTGGGGTCAGAACTGCTTTCTATTGGTAATAGTCAATGGTTTGCGGCGCTTCAAGCACAAGCAGGTTCGATCAACCGGAATCGGCATGCCTCTTTAGTCTGCTCACCAATCCGTGTAACAGGGCTGGTTGAGCGGCAGCCTTTCGCCGCCTATGTTTGCCGCAACCCGGCCGTGCAGCACCTGTGCCGCAACGGTCTCCCGCCCTTTCCAGCAACCCGAAAGCTGATTTCAGCTAGTTCCAGCAAGGCCCGATGAAGCACGCATTCAGGAAAACCGGCGGCGAACCCGTTGCCGCCCGCCACACCGTCACCCAAACCGTTCATGGCGTCACGCTCAGCGACGATTATGCCTGGCTCAGAGCGGAAAACTGGCAGGAGGCGCTGCGCGAGCCGGAAAAGCTGCCGGAGCCGATCAAGGAATACCTCGAGGCCGAGAATGCCTATTTCGAACAGGCGATGGCAGACACAAAGGCGCTGCAGGAAACGCTGATTGCCGAAATGCGCGGACGCATCAAGGAGGATGACAGTTCGGTACCAGTGCCGGACGGCCCCTACCGGTACGGCTGGAAATACAATGAGGGCGAGGAGCATCCCACCTTCTTCCGCATGCCACATGCAGGGAATGACGAGGAAGTCATGCTCAACGTTCAGGCGGAATCGGAAAAGCACGACTACTTCCACCTCGGCAGCGCGGAGGTCAGTCCCGGACACAGCCTGCTTGCCTGGAGCAGCGACACGCGGGGATCGGAGCATTTTCAGCTTCGCTTCCGTCCGGCGGGATCGCAGGAGGACATTGGCGAGGCAATCATGGATGCCGGTTCGGTCGCCTGGGCAGATGAGGAGACTCTGTTCTATACCCGCATCGATGAAAACCACCGGCCCAACAAGGTCTTCCGCCACCGGCTGAACACCGACCCGGCGCAGGATGTACTGGTTTATGAGGAAAAGGATCCGCGGTTTTACTGCAGCGTCGGGCGAACACGCTCCGGCGAATTCATCTTCATTCACACCGGCATGAACGACCAGCACGAAATCCGTTTCATCTCCACTTCCGATCCCGCAGCCGAACCGGTCATACTCACCCCCAGGCAGGAAGGGCTCGAATATTCCGCCGATCATCAGGGCGACCGCTTCGTCATCCTTACCAATGCCGGCGGTGCGGAGGATTTCAGGATTGTCGAAACGCCGGTCGATGCGCCGGGGATCGAAAACTGGAAAGATGTCATCCCCCACAAGCAGGGGCGCCAGCTTCTTTCCATCGACGCCTACAAGGGCTGGCTGATCTGGATGGAGCGCGAAAACGCCCTGCCCCGCATCTGCTTCATGGCAGCCGACGGCAAGACGGATTCGGTCGACTTCGACGAGGAGGCCTATGCGCTTGGCGTATCCGCCCTGCCCGATTTCGACAATCAGGTCTTCCGCTTCACCTACTCCTCGCCAACAACTCCCTCTCAGACCTATGACTACAATCTTGAGACCGCGGAACGCACTCTGCTGAAGGAGCAGGAAATTCCTTCCGGCCACGATCCGCACGACTATGTCACCCGCCGGATCACTGCAAAATCACACGACGGCGCGGAAGTGCCCGTCACCGTGCTGCATCACCGCTCCACCCCCATCGACGGCACGGCGCCATGCCTGCTCTATGGCTACGGTTCCTACGGCATGTCGATGCCGGCGGGCTTTCAGACCAATCGCCTGTCACTGGCCGATCGCGGCTTCGTCTATGCTGTGGCCCATATCCGCGGCGGACAGGAAAAGGGCCGCGCTTGGTATGAGGCGGCGAAGTTCGGCAGAAAGCCGAACACGTTCCACGACTTCATCGCCTCGGCGAAGGCGCTTGCCGAGCAGGGCTTTGCCGATCGCGACCGGATCATCATCCAGGGCGGGTCCGCCGGCGGGCTGCTGGTCGGCGCGAGCGTCAACTTGGCGCCGGAAGTCTTTGCCGGCGTCATCGCCGATGTGCCCTTCGTCGACATGCTCAACACCATTCTCGACGACAGCCTTCCATTGACGCCCGGCGAGTGGTCGCAATGGGGCAACCCGATCGAGAGCGTGGAAGCTTTCAACGACATCCGCGCCTATTCCCCCTATGACAATGTCGAAGCGAAGGACTATCCGCCCATGCTGGTGACGGCCGGTGTCTCCGATCCGCGCGTCACCTACTGGGAACCGGCGAAATGGGTCGCGAAACTTCGGGTGATGAAGACCGACGACAACATCCTGATGCTGCGCACCAATATGAGTTCCGGGCATTTCGGCAAGTCGGGCCGGTTTGCCGCACTTGAGGATGCCGCCCGCTCGCAGGCCTTCGCGCTGAAGGTGGCGGGGCTTGCCGGAACAGAGACGAGTTAGTCTCCCACCGGCGGTATCGCCTTAAGATAGGCGGCAATGGCAGCGCGATCCTCCTTCGTCAGCCTGGCCATGTTCTCCTGCACGGAGACCATGGAGCCGCCAACGGAATCGAATTCCGGTGTAAAGCCCGTTTCCAGATAGCTGGCGATATCGCCGGCACTCCAGCTTCCAAGACCCTTGTCATGCGGCGTGATGTTGGGGATTTTTCCGTCACCTTCCGGCGCCGCGCCGCCGCCGAGCCATCGGCTCTTGTCCATACCGCCGAAGCCGAATGCGGTTCTGGGTGTGTGGCATTCGCCGCAATGGCCCGGTCCTTCGACCAGATAGCGCCCGCGCAGCAGGGTTTCGTCCTCGCCAATACCGGTCATCACCGGCGCAGCATCGAGAAAAGCCAGCTTCCACAACCCGATGCCGCGATGCAGTTTCAACGGCAAAGGCAGTTCGTGCGGCTCGCTGGCGCGGGAAACCGGCTCCAGCGTCTGCAGATAGGCAAACAGGTTGGAGATATCCTCGCCGGTCATGCGGACGTAGGAAGCGTAGGGGAAGGACGGATAATAGTGCCTGCCAGCGGGCGACACGCCGTTCCACATGGCGTTGGCGAACTGATCCAGCGTCCAGCCGCCGATGCCGGTTTCACTGTCTGGGGAAATATTGGGCGTAACGAAAACCCCGGCCGGTGTGTCGAGCCGGTGACCGCCGCCGAGCAGTTTCTTGGCATCACCCTTGGCCGACTTCTCTGCATGGCAGGAGCCGCAACCGCCAGCCCAGAACACGGCTTCGCCGGCCGCCGCATCGCCTTCGGTCAAGCTGGCGCGCTGCGATTCACTGAGGGCGGCTGGTGCAGTCAGCCACCAGAATACGGCAAGTGCCGCCACGCCAAGAAGCAGCGCGGCGGCAAGAAGTTTTCTGATCATCATCCTGGTCCTGCTCGAAGATTCTCTTCTCTCAGCAGGCTACGCGATCAGTTGCTTACGCGGAAGGCCTCATGGCAGGACTTGCAATTGCCGCCGACCGAACCGAGGATCGGGCCCAAGGCTTCCGCTGACGCCGGTGCAGCCTCGATTGCCGCAGCAGTATCCATCTTCGCCTTGTCGATGGCGGCCATGAAGCCTTCCATGTCCTCCCAGATTTTCGGTGCAGCGGTGGTATTGGCGCCCATATCCGATCCCTCCGGGAAATGCGCGCCGAAGGTCGTGAACACGTAATTCATCGTCTTGAGGGCTGCGAGTGCCTGCTTGTCGTTGAAAGGCACTTCGCCTTTCGCCATTCCGGCCAGGGCTCCCATTGCAAGGCCAACACCCTGCATGCCGTTCTTGCGGGTGGCGATCGGGTCATCTCCGCCATGCGATGCTGCGAGGGCAGCGCCAGCCGTCAGCGTGGCGGTCAAAATGGACGCAATAACCAGTTTCTTCATGTCATACTCCCTTGGAACGGCGGGCGCAGCCAGCCGGGTTTGTTCAATCGCCGGACAATTCCGGCCCATCCATTTCCCCTCAGCGCAGCATGATGCGGCGCAACTTGACGATAGCATGTCCGGATACGGTTTTGTGTTCAACACTCTGTCAACGGGTGGAGAACAAAACAAAAAGACCCGGCACGGACTTCACCATGCCGGGGCTTTGTCATTCAGCAGTTTCAGGAAGTGGCCGATTCGAACATTTCAGCGGCATATTCCCAGTTGACCAGGCTGTCGACGAAGGCCTCGAGGTATTTCGGCCGGGCATTGCGATAGTCGATATAGTAGGAATGCTCCCAGACATCGCAGCCGAGAATGGGGCTGGCATCGTGAACCAGCGGGTTTTCGCCGTTCGGCGTCTTCATGACTTCGAGCTTGCCATCCTTGACGGCGAGCCAGCACCAGCCGGAACCGAACTGGGTTGCGCCGGCATTCATGAAGTCTGCACGCATCTTGTCGTAACCGCCGAGATCGCTTTCGATTGCCTTGAGCAGGCTGCCGGGGATTTTGGCAGCACCGCCGCCGCCGTCCTTCTTCATCCATTTCCAGAAGTGAATATGGTTGTAATGCTGGCCGGCATTGTTGAAGAGACCGGCGTTCTTGCCGTAGCTTTCCTTGACGATCTCCTCCAGCGACTTGCCATCGAGGCCTGAATCAACCAACAGGTTGTTGCCGTTGGTCACATAGGCCTGATGGTGCTTGTCGTGGTGGAATTCCAAGGTCTCGGCCGACATGAAGGGGCCGAGCGCATCGTAGGCATAAGGAAGATCGGGCAATTCGAAAGACATGGAATTCTCCTGTGGTTGAATGGATTTGCGGCGCTCAATGGCGCCCGGCGCGTTCTGCTCGAATCTAGATACACGCCGCCAGTGATGCAACGCTTTTCCGGCAGAATCGTTGCCTTGGCCGGTCTTGTACTGCCGATGACTTTGCGCAATCCTTTGCGCCGGTTCCTTTGCCCGGAGGGTTTCATGTCTCATACCTGTTATGTGTTCGATGCCTATGGCACGCTGTTCGACGTTCATTCCGCCGTTGCGCGGCATGCGGCCAAGGTCGGCGAGAATGCCGCGCGGGTTTCGGAAATCTGGCGCAACAAGCAACTCGAATATTCCTGGACGCGCTCGGGCATGGGGCAATACCGCGATTTCTGGGCGCTGACCGAGGAAGCGCTCGATTTCGCGCTGGCAAGCGTTCCCGGCGCCAACAGGAATGCCCGCAAGGCGCTGCTCGATGCCTATATGCAGCTCGATTGCTATCAGGAGGTTCCGGGCGTTCTCAAGGCGCTGAAGGAGCGCGGAACACGGACGGCCATTCTTTCCAACGGCTCGCCAGACATGCTGCACAGCGCTGTTTCCTCGGCCGGTCTGGACGCGGTACTGGACGAGGTGTTTTCCGTTCACCCGCTGATGGTGTTCAAGACCTCGCCGGAAACCTACCGGATGGTCTCTGACTATTGGAAGATCGAGCGGGAGCGGGTGAGCTTCCAGTCATCGAACCGCTGGGACATTGCCGGTGCGACCGCCTTCGGATTCGACTGCGCCTGGATCAACCGCACCGGCCAACCGGATGAATATGGCGATCTGCCGCCGAGCCGGGTTCTCAAGGACCTCAGAGGCTTGCTGGAATCGTAGTCAGCGCTTCAGACTGCCGAGTATGCCACGCACCAGAGCCCTACCAAGCGAAGTCGCCACCGACCGGGTGATCGACTTGACGGCTGCTTCGGTAACCGATTGCCGCCCGCGGCCGGACGAGCGGGACTGCTTTTTCTGCTGGTACTCGTATTCCTCGCGCTTCTTGCGCTCAGCCTCTTCCCTGGCAGCCTTCTTGGCGCGTTCCTGCAGAACCTCATAGGCCGACTCGCGGTCAACTTCCTTGTCGTACTGGCCTGCGACCGGGCTGACATTCATGATGTCCCTGCGCTCCGTGTCATCAAGCGGGCCGAGACGCGAGGAAGGCGGCCGGATCAGCGTGCGCTGGACGATGGAGGGGATGCCCTTGGCCTCAAGCGTGGAGACCAGCGCCTCGCCGACGCCGAGGTTCTTGATCACGTCCTCGGCGTCGAAAGCCGGGTTGGGGCGGAAGGTGTCTGCTGCCGTCTTCACCGCTTTCGCCTCGCGCGGCGTATAGGCGCGAAGCGCATGCTGCACCCGGTTGCCAAGCTGGGAGAGCACGGCATCGGGAATATCGAGCGGGTTCTGGGTGACGAAAAATACCCCCACCCCCTTTGAGCGGATCAGTTTGACCACCTGCTCTACCTTCTCGATCAGCACCCTCGGCGCCTCGTCGAACAGCAGGTGTGCCTCGTCGAAGAAGAATACCAGTTTCGGCTTTTCCGGATCGCCGACCTCGGGCAGTTCCTCAAACAGTTCCGACAACAGCCAGAGCAGGAAGGTGGCATAGAGCCGGGGCGAGGACATCAGCTTGTCGGCTGCCAGAATGCTGATCGCGCCCCGGCCATCCCGCGTGGTACGCATCAGGTCGTGGATATCGAGCGCCGGCTCACCGAAGAACATGTCGCCGCCCTGCTGTTCGATGATCAGCAACTGACGCTGGATGGCGCCGATCGACTGGGTGGAGACCAGACCGTATTCGTCGTTCAGTTCCTTGCGGCGGTCGGCCATGTTCGCCAGCAGGGACCGCAGGTCCTTGAGATCGAGCAGCAGCAGGCCCTCGTCATCGGCGATCTTGAAGGCCATGTTGAGAATGCCTTCCTGGCTCTCGCTCAGGTCCATCAGGCGGGAGAGGATGAGGGGGCCCATCTCCGAAATGGTCGTGCGGGTCTGGTGGCCTTTCTCGCCGAACAGGTCCCAGAAGATGATCGGGAATTCCTGGAACTCGTAGTCGTCGAAGCCGATGGTCTCGGCGCGCTTTGTCAGAAAGTCCTTGGTTACCCCTGCCGCACCGAGACCGGAAACGTCGCCCTTCACGTCGGCGCAGAAGACCGGAACCCCGGCATTGGAAAAGCCCTCGGCGAGGATCTGCAGCGAAACCGTCTTGCCGGTACCCGTCGCGCCGGTCACAAGCCCGTGGCGGTTGGCGTATTTGAGTTCGAGATACTCGCCCTTGTTGATCGTATCATCGGGATTGCGGCTGGTTCCCAGATAGATGCGGCCCTCTTCCAGCATGAAGTATCTCCCCTTGGCGGTCTTGCCGGCTGACGGCAGACCGCGTGAATCTGTGCCGCACCGGATATAGGCCATGGTTGTAGCAGCCGCAATCGGCAGCCTTGGTTTTGCGTACTCCCCCACAGGCTCCCATTGCGGGATGAACCTGCAGAAAACTGTCCCATATCGGGAGTTTTGCCGGGAAAACCGCCTGTTTGCCGGTGGCACAAATCCTGCTCCTTCTCTCGCGGATAAAGCCCGCAGCGGAGAAGGTGTTTCATGCGTACCAATCGAAGACAGTTTCTTGCAACACTCGGCGCCGCGCCGGTGATTGCCGCGCCGGCATTGGCGAATGCTGCCGGCAACACGTCCGGCGACGCGCTGTTTTCGCTGGCCGATCTGCGCGGAACCGCCAATGCCAACGAACTGGGCCTGCGCCCCGGCGCCATCGACGATCAGAGCCGGCTGTTCCAGTCGATCCTTGAAAAGGCTGCAAGCGAGAACAAGCCGGTCTTCCTGCCGCCGGGTAATTATTTCGTCTCCAACATCCTGCTGCCCTCCAACACGCGGCTGATGGGCGTGCCGGGCGCCTCGCGGCTGATCTATTCGGGCAACGGACATTTCATCATCGGCGAAAACGGCTCGCATGTGGAACTGAGCGGCCTCGTGCTCGACGGTGCCAACCGGGGGCTTCACTCCTATGCAGAAGCCGCCCTTCGCCTGACCAATGTCGACCATGCCGTGGTCGACAACTGCCTGGTTATGGGCAGCATCGAAAAGGGTATCCAGATCGACCGCTCCGCCGGGCGCATCGAGCGCAGCAAGGTAACCGGCGCCGGCGGCGACTGCGGCATTTACGGGTTCGAGAACCGGGGCCTGTCGATCCTCTCCAACGAGGTGAGCGACTGCGTCAATGGCGGAATTCTGGTCCACCGCTGGAATACGGGCGAGGACGGCACGCTGGTCAGAGGCAACCGCATCACCCGCATCGGTGCGTTCAACGGCGGTACCGGCCAGTGGGGCAACGGCATCAACGTCTTCCGCGCCGCCAATGTCATGGTGACCGACAATCACATCACCGACTGCGCGTTCTCGGCGATCCGTTCCAATGCCGGAACCGAGGTGCAGATCAGTTCCAACACCTGCCTGCGCTCGGGTGAAACGGCAATCTATTCCGAATTCGAGTTCGAGGGCGCGGTGATCTCCAACAACATCATCGACGGCGGGGCACGCGGCATTTCGATCGCCAACTTTCTGCAGGGCGGCAGGCTTGCAGTGGTTTCCGGCAATCTGATCCGCAACATCGACACGCCGCCACCCTATACCGACGACGACCATCTCTGGTTCGAGGGCATTTCGGCGGAGGCCGATACGGTGATCACCGGCAATGTGATCGAGAACGCGAAGAACTTCGGCATGATGCTGGGCTGGGGACCGTATCTTCGCGACGTGATCACCTCATCCAATGTCATTCGCGGTTCGAAGACCGGCATCTATGTCAGCGTGGTCGAAGGCGCGGGCGCCACCCACATCGCCGACAATACGATCACCGGCGCAAGCAACGGCGCAGTGGTCGGATATCGCTGGAAGGAAGCGGTGACCGGCGACATGGCAAGGAAGGCCGAGCCGGGCTTTCCGCATCTGACGGTGGAACGAAACCGGGTTTCGTGACCCGGCTAGCGGATACTCTCGCTGGAAGTCTCGTGCTCGCCGACCACGGCGACGCGCAGGATGTTGGTGGTGCCCGCCGTTCCGAAGGGAACGCCTGCGGTAATCACCACCCGGTCGCCGTTCTTGGCCAGTTTCTCGCGCCGTGCGATGCGGGTTGACTTGCCGACCATGTCGGAAAAGTTCTCGACATCGTCGCGGGTCTTGACGCTGTGCACGCCCCAGGCAAGGCATAGCTGGCGGGCAACGGTTTCATCCGGCGTCAGGCCAAGAACCGGCACAAGGGTACGCAGCCGCGAAACCCGGCGCACGGTCGAGCCGGTTTTGGTGAAGGTCGAGATCGCCGCACAGCCGCGCGTGCGCGCCACGTCGCAGGCGGCAGACGCAATCGCATCGCTGTCGTTTTCCTCGATCGGCAGCGTCGAGGCGTGCAGGATGTTGTCGAAGTCGGGGTCCTTTTCGGTCGCATCGATGATGCGTTCCATGGTCCTGACCGCTTCCACCGGAAATTTTCCCGCCGCCGTTTCACCCGACAGCATGACTGCATCGGCGCCCGCATAGACGGCGTTGGCAACGTCGGAAGCCTCCGCCCTTGTGGCGACCGGCTCCAGGATCATCGATTCCAGCATCTGGGTTGCGACAATCACCGGCTTGCCCTCGGTGCGGCAGGCGGTGATGATCTTCTTCTGGATCTGCGGCACATGTTCTGCAGGCATTTCAACGCCGAGATCGCCACGGGCAACCATGACGGCATCCGACAGGGCAACGATGCCGTTGAGATTGGCGACCGCCGAGGGTTTTTCGATCTTCGCAAGCACGCGGGCGCGGCCCCTGATCAGATGCCTTGCCCGGTGGATATCGTCGGGCGTCTGAACGAAGAAGCGCAATCCACTCGACGCCGAGTGAAGGGCATATTCAAGGTCCTCCCGGTCCTTTTTCGTCAGAATGTTGATCGGCAGAGATCGTGCCGGGCGTGACGCCTGCGGTCGGAAATAACGCCGCCATTGACCGCCTTGGCGGTAATCACCTTGCCGGTGTTCTTTTCCACCTTGAGCTGAAGCCGGCCATCGTTGATCAGCAGATCCTCGCCCGGCTTGATGGCAGCGAAAATCTCCTTGTGCGGCAGGCTGACCTTGGTGATGTCGCCAACGAATTTTTCAAGATGCAGTTCGATCTTCTGGCCGCGCTTCAGCGTTTCCTGCCTCGGGCAAGGTGCCGATGCGCAGTTTCGGGCCCTGCATGTCGGCGGAAATGCCGATCAGTTCTGCCCTCCTCCTCCTCGATCTGGCGGATGATGGCGTGGCGCTCTGCATGGTCCTCATGGGTGCCGTGCGAAAAGTTCAGCCGGAAAACATCCACGCCCGCCTTGAACAGCGCCTTGATGGTCTTGTAGTCGGAACTGGACGGTCCGATGGTGGCAACGATCTTGGTGTAGCTGTCGCGTTTCATTGTGATTTTACCCGTTCGCGGCGTGGGCTGTGCTGTGATTCAATCGATTGAATACCGGCAATGCGGCTGCCTGGCAAATGATACATTTACGAGGTGGCGCTCAAAGGATCATCGAAGCGTATCCAGCCGTTCTTGAGTTTCCGGCAGCTTGGCAAGGCTTGCCGAAATTCGGTCCTGCCACTTCGAACCCAGCTTTGTTGCCTCATTGAATGCAATTTCAAGCTCATCGGGCCTGTCTTCCGCCAGAACTTCGATAAGGAATTGTGCCTGTAACAGATCTTTTCTCGATTTCAGACGGTCGGTCCGGCGGTCTGCAACAATCAGCTTGTGTATCGCGAAGCGTTCTGGACGGGGAATTTGAACAAGAACACCTGAACGGTAAATGACTGCGGCCTTGATCGGCTTGGCAAGCAGGTAGTTCAAGTGGTGCAAGGATTGTGCATCAACGCCAAGTGCCTTCAAGTGTTTAATTCCTTCATCATCTTCGAAGGAAGGGGTTAGAAACTCGACCTGTGTGTTGCTTCGCGATTGCCGCCAACGCCATGTTGATGTCTGTTTCAGACTGGGCACTGGCGCAAATGAGAAGTCCGAAAGCACCTTTTCAAGTTCGGGTGAGACGGTGTCTTTTAAAGCCAGCGACAGCCGTTCATAGCTGGCAATGTCCACATCCTGTGTCAACGCCGTTTCATCCAGTTTGAAGCGAACTCCCAATTCTCCGTCGTACAAACGAAACGCGTTGGTCCCCACAAGTGTCCCGCCCAGCCGAAACACTCCCGAGGACGCCATTGCGTTCAATAAACTGCCGGTACCGGCATCAACGCTCATCAACCCCTCCGCCCTGAGTAACTGTACAAGGCGAACTCTTTCAGCCCGGCGTTCCCTGGCCTCGCTTTTTAACTGTGCATGGCGCTCCAATCGTTCGGACAACTCATCGCTGTCTTCGCCGATGTAGATGTTTTTCACATCGCTGCCGATTCGGTACATGTCGTACCAGTAGGCTTTCCCGTTACGCTCAACCTTCTTCGGGGTGCCCCGGATATCAGAAACAGCCTCATCCTGAAGCGCTGACAGCAAGTCGTGATATGCTGCATGGGAGATGGCGGAATGTCGTTTAACCATGGCATGTTCTACAAAGATTATTTTTGTAGAACATAGTGTCGTGTTCTACAAAAGTCAATTTCGTAGAACACGGTGATGTTCAACGAAATTCAGGTTTGTTGAACAGGCGGGATCAAAACAAAGGCCGCCCCCGGAGGCGCGGCCCTGTTCGTCAATCTTTGTACAACGGCTTAGCTGTTGAACTGCTCGATTGCGGTCAGCAGCGTTTCGCCAAGCTTGGCCGGCGATGGCGAGACGACGATGCCGGCAGCTTCCATTGCCGCGATCTTGTCCTCGGCACCGCCCTTGCCGCCGGAAATGACGGCACCGGCATGGCCCATTGTGCGGCCCGGAGGAGCCGTGCGGCCTGCAATGAAGCCGGCAACCGGCTTCCTGCGGCCCTTGGCGCGCTGCTCGGTGAGCCACGCAGCGGCAGCTTCCTCCGCGGAGCCGCCGATCTCGCCGATCATGATGATCGATTCCGTATCGTCGTCGTCCAGAAACATGTCGAGGACATCGATGAATTCGGTTCCCTTGACGGGATCGCCGCCAATGCCGACCGCCGTAGTCTGACCGAGGCCGATATTGGTGGTCTGGAAAACCGCCTCATAGGTCAGCGTGCCGGAGCGCGAGACGACGCCGACCGATCCCTTCTTGAAGATGTTGCCCGGCATGATGCCGATCTTGCATTCGTCCGGCGTCAGCACGCCCGGGCAGTTGGGGCCGATCAGGCGCGAGTTCGACTTGTCGAGATGAGCCTTGGCCTTGACCATGTCGGACACCGGAATGCCCTCGGTGATGCAGATGATGAGTTCGATGCCGGCATCGATCGCCTCGACGATGGCAGCAGCGGCGCCCGCCGGCGGCACGTAGACGACGGAGGCATTGGCGCCCGTTGCCTCCTTGCCTTCCCTGACGGTGGCGAAGATCGGCAATTTCATACCGGCGGCAGCGCCGTTTTCGGCCGTCCAGGTCTCGCCGCCCTTCTTGGGGTGGATGCCGCCGACCATCTTTGTGCCGTGATAGGCCAGCGCCTGTTCAGTGTGGAAGGTTCCGGTCTTGCCGGTCAGTCCCTGAACGAGAATTTTCGTGTCTTTGTTGATCAGAATGGACATGGTTGGATGCTTCGCTCGCTCGGTTGGTGGTTAATGTGAAGGCAAGTTCATGCCGCTTCCAGAAAATCCTCGATGAAGGGATTGCAGACGCGAACGCTGCCATAGGTTTGGCCATGGTTGAGATCTTCGGTATAAAGCACCGGCATTCTCGCCTTGGCTGCCGAACGCACAATCAGCCCGTCCCAGTGGGAGATCTGATATCGGCTTGACATTTCGAGCGCCTCCAACACGTCATCCGGCTCGGTGGACATCACGAGATTAAGGGAAAGGCGCCTGACATAGGCTTCTGCAGCTTCACGATTCGCCAGATCGAGTTTTACAAGAACATTGAACGTTTCCATCAGCACCTGTGTGGAAAGGACGCAAGTCCGCTTAAGGAACAACTCGCGTGCCGCCTCACGTTTGCCGCTGGATTTGTCGCGCGGGTCAACCAGATAGACGAGGATGTTCGAGTCAAAGAAGGCCGCGCTCACGAAGCACTTCCTCATAAAGTTCGTCCCGGCTGGGAAGCCCTTCGGGCGCAGCACGCCTTTCAGCCGTTGCCTGAGCATCGACACGATCAAAGAAGGCCTGCCAATCGGTCTTGTGCGCATCGGTGCCGGCCATGCCGACTTCGGCTTCCAAATATTCCCGCACCATCTCGTTGACGCTGGTGCGGCGCATGGCGGCCAGCACCCGCGCCTTGTCGAGCAAGTCCTCATCAATCGCGAGGGTGATGTTCTTGGCCATAGGCGCTCCACACATATCCTGCGTTACACATAATATGTGTGAGGTTAGAGATCAAGTCTCAGCGTGATGATAGGCTAGTACTGACTCGGTGCCGAAGGTCTTGGCCTTTTTTGTTAGCCCCCCCCAAACAAGAACTCCCGTGTCTTTATGACACGGGTGAGTATGTTGGATTTCTACTTTTTTGAAATCTTGATCGCATAAGGGCCGGTCTTTTCAACCAGGAGCTGCGTTC
>JAMLIH010000019.1 GCA_023954255.1 Phyllobacteriaceae bacterium
TGGGCGCACGCTTCACCCTCGATGCCATTCCCGGCAAGCAGATGGCAATCGACGCCGATCTGTCGGCCGGTCTGCTGGACGAGAAGGAGGCGCAGAAACGCCGCCGCGAACTTGAAGAGGAAAGCTCGTTTTTCGGTTCGATGGACGGTGCCTCGAAGTTCGTGCGCGGCGATGCCATTGCCGGCCTGATCATCACTGCAGTCAACATCTTCGGCGGCATCATCATCGGCGTGCTGCGTCACGACATGAGCGTTGCGGAGGCTGCCGACGTCTTTACCCGCCTGTCCGTCGGGGACGGCCTGGTATCGCAGATTCCGGCGCTCATCGTCTCGCTTGCCGCCGGCCTTCTGGTCTCGAAGGGCGGAACGCGCGGCTCGGCCGACCAGGCAGTCATCTCGCAGCTCGCAGGCTATCCCAAGGCGCTGGTGGTGGCCGCAGGCCTGCTCGCCTTTTTGAGCCTCACGCCAGGTCTGCCGTTCTTTCCGTTCATTCTGCTTGCCGCCGCCATGGCCTTCGTTGCCTACATCATTCCGGTCCGCAAGGGTCAGCGGGCGCGTGCCGAAAAGGCGGCCGACGATGCCAGGCTTCAGGAACAGGCCGAACGCGATGCCGACTCCATCCAGACCTCCATGGAAGTGGCCGCACTGGAGCTTTCGGTCGGCAAGCAGCTCGGCCTCAAAATCCTCGTCGACAATCAGGAAATGGGTTACCGCATCTCGCGGATGCGCAAGAAATTTGCCACCGAATACGGTTTCGTCATCCCCGAGGTGAAGGTGCGCGAGGATCTGAGCCTGCCGCCCAGAAGCTACAAGATCAGTCTGTTCGGCACGGCGGTTGCCCAGCATGAGGTGAGCCTGAGCGAGGTGATGATCATCACCAGCAAGCCGGAGCAAATTCCCTATGCCGCCGAGTCGATCCGCGAACCGGCATTCGGGGGCACGGCCTGGCTGGTGCCTGATATCTATGCCGCCGAACTGAAACTCCAGGGCTTCCAGGTCATCGATCCGATGTCTCAGGTTCTCACCCATCTCAGTGAGACGGTGCGCAACAATCTCGATCACCTGTTCTCCTACAAGGACATGCGTCAGCTGATCGGCGGACTGGATCGCGAGTATTCGAAACTTGTCGAGGAAATCACGCCGTCCCACCTGTCCTTCTCCGGGCTGCAGGCGGTCTTCAAGATGCTGCTGGCGGAGCGGGTATCGGTGCGCAACGTTACCAAGGTTCTGGAGGCGGTTGCCGAGATTGCCCCTTATTGCAAACGCGGTGAGCAGATCGCCGAGCATGTGCGGATGCGGCTTGCCCAGCAGATTTGCGGCACCGTGGCACAGAACGGGCAACTGAAAATCCTGCGCATGGGTACCCATTGGGACGAGGCCTTCAACAAAGCGTTGCAGCGCGATGCTCGCGGCGAGCTGTCGGAGTTCCAGATGCCCAGTGAGGAACTGGAGCGTTTCGGCCTCAATGCCAAGAAGAAGATCAAGGAACTGTTCGACCAGGGGCACCAGTTTGCGGTGGCAACAACGCCCGAGTCCCGCAAATATGTCCGCATGATCATTGAACGGCTGTTCCCCTCCCAGCCGGTTATCTCCAACCTCGAAATCGCGGGCGGCATCGATATCGAGGTGCTTGGCGAAATCGGCAATGGAGCAGTTTAGCCCCTACTTTCTCGCCATTTTCGCGATCGCGGTCCGTACCACTACCGCTTTCATGATCCTGCCGGGCTTTTCCGCCGCGCAAATCCCCATGCGGGTTCGGTTGTTCCTGTCGCTGGCGGTTACCTATTCGGTGTTCTTCCTGGCCGATGACCTATCCGGCATGGCGATCTTCCGGCAGGAGCCTACACCGGCCTGGTTTCTGGTAATGACCCTGCGCGAGATGCTGGTTGCGGCAATTCTGGCCGTGCCGATACGGTTTCTGTTTCTGGCGCTCGGCTTTGCCGGCGAGATCACCATGCAGTTCATCGGCATGAATCCGATACCGGGAACGCCGATCGGCGACGACCAGCCGACGACAGCCCTTTCGGCCTATTACAACATGGCGGCGCTCATCCTGTTTTTCGTAACAGGGCTGCACCTTCATTTCATCATGGCGCTGGCGCTTTCCTTCGAGGCCTTTCCGCCGGGAGAGGCGCTCAATGCTCCGGTGGTGGTGGAAAGGCTGGCTGCGGACCTGTCGACCTTCTTCAACATCGCCTTGCGATTGTCGGCGCCGGTCCTGGTCTATTCGGTAATCGTCAACCTCATCGCCGGTCTGGTGAACAAGCTGACACCGCAAATCCCGATCTATTTCGTGTCGACGCCGTTTCTGATCTTCGGTGGCCTCTACATCCTGCTGATCATCGGCAACGACATCCTGTTCAACTTCAATGTCGAGGCAAGCAGGCTGGTCGATTCACTGCTGTAGGAGCCTTCCTCCAGCTTGGGATAAGCTAACTTTCCTAGCATTGCGGTAGATTTTCGAACGTGGCGTTTTCGACAAAGACTGGGGCTTGCCTTGGCGAACATGATCGATCCCGTATCCCTGCCGGCAGGCATGGCGCCTGACCGAGTGGAGGTTTGCGCACCGGGCATGCGCCATCGAATTGACGAATGCAGCATACCCTTTCCCCTTGAAGCTGCGCGCGCTGAGGTGGCCGCTGGCGGCATAGCGGTGAAAGACGGGGCCGGCCAGGCAAGCCGCCCGGATGCCGCCAAGGAATTCGAGACCATGGTGGTCTCGTTCATGCTGAAGGACGTGGTCAAGAGCGACCTGCAGAATGTTCTCGGCGAAGGTGCGGGTGGCGACTTCTATCTGTCCGTTTTCACCGATGCGGTTGCCCGCCAGATCGTCAGGGCAGGCGGGATCGGGATCCAGCAGCACATAGGGCCGAAAGCCGATGATTGATCATTCCCAACAGGCCGGGGGCGGCGAATTTGTTCAGCGCCCGGCTGACAAGCCGGCCACTCATCTTTCCCAGGTGGTAGCCAATCTCACAAGATTGCTCGACTACGAGCACCGCCTGCTGGCCGCAAACGACTATGCCAAGCTCGATTCGGTCGTTGCAGACAAGCATCGCATCATGAACCAGCTCGTCACGCTTTCCCCGGCACGGGGGCAAGTGGCATCGAAAGCGCTTGAAGCGGAGCTGGGCAGCTTGAAGTCCCGGCTCGAGCGCAACATGAAGGCGCTGAAAATCCGCTCCGGCGCGATCAGCGAACTGGCCGGAACCATCGAGGAGGCCATGCGCAGTGCCCAGAGCGATGGTACTTACGGGCCGAACGGTGCCGGCGGATTCTAGGCGATGCTGAAGACGATCGGCATAAGTGTCTGGCTGATGGGACTGCTGGCCGGGTCGATGTTCTACTTTTCGACCCAGCCCTTGCCGGCGACGGAAGAACACGAAAAGAAGCCGGAGGTGGAATACATCAATCTGCCGCCGATCACTTCGGTTATCGTCCGTGACAAGTCGATCCGGGGTTACGTGATTGCAGAGTTTTCCGTTTCCGTCGCAAAAGACAAGCGCGACGAGATCAAACGCCCACTGGAACTGGTGTTGCGCGATCTGGTGATCAAGGGCATGCATGCCAACAAGAAGCTGGATATCTTCAAGCTGGACGATTTTGACGTTGCCGCATTTTCCGAGGAACTTCGCGACCAGTTGAACCAAACTGGGTGACGGCTTTGTCGAGTCGGTGCTGGTGCAGGATCTGAACTTCATCAGCAAGGAAGATGTCCGCGACATGCTGCTGCGCAAGAGCTGACGTTTCACCGCGCCCCTCCCGGATGCGCCAATTCCTCAAATTCTAACGAATGCCGGCACCAAAGCTTCATGCGCTGCTGATAGGAAGCAGTGACCGGCAATCCGCCAAGGCGGATCCAGCATGAAGCACCGCCGTGACCGCATCCAGCGGTATTATCCCTGAAACGGTTTCAGCGAGATTTGTGGTGCTCAAGCGCTTGCCGGCGAAGCGGAAGGCTTCAGGCGCCGGATTCGGATATGTTTTCCTTTGGAGCCTGCTGGCAGCGCTGTGCATGGTGCTGTTTGCCGGGCCTGCGGCCGCCAATGCGAGCAATGCATCGGTTGTCTTCAGCGGCTACGTGCCAGAACGGGGGCAAGGCTCCTTTCACATCGAGCAGGAGCAACTGGTCGCCTTTGGCGCAACCGGGGGAGTGCGTCTTCACGCCGCCAATCCGACCCGGAGCGCAGCCCGTCTTACCTATGTCGTCCTGGACGGTTCAAACAACATCATTGCCGGCGGGCAGGGTCCGGCTTATCTGGTTCCTCCAGGACAGCGATTGGAGACCATCGTCGCCTTTCCGCTGGAGAGCGAGAGCCTGCAGCGGTTCCGGCTTTGCGCAGTGCAGGAATACGCCACGTCTAGCCGCTCATCCTCCAAATGCTTTCAACTCTCCGTCACACGGTTAGATTGAAAATATTCAAAAAATTCAATATAATATACTTGTCTAAACCTGAATATTTTGTCTTTACCGATCTAGCCAACAAAAGACATGCAACTTAATGTGCCGACAGTGAGGGAGTCGTCTACATTAAACCGCCATTGTCTGTAACCGGCACGAGTCTGAATGTTCCCGAGGCGCTGGAAGAAGCTGTTGTTCCACAGCAGATTCGTCTGGCGGAGACGACTGGCGACCTGGGCGAGATATGCCTGCGGATATGCAGACTCAACGGGTTTTCCAACTATTGCCTCGTCAGGCGCACTGAAGAGGATTCGGGCTGGGCAGTGCTGCTGGACAACTGGCCAGGCGGGCTGACTTCGGCATTGGTAACGCTGCTGGCGGAACAGTCCGGCGGCCGGACCCTGCCGGCAGACAACACTGCTTCGCCGCTGCGGCTGGTGGCAACTGATCAGCAGGACGATTCTCCGGTTTCCCAGCTTTCGGCTGCAGGCCTGAAATACAGCCTTCTTTTCAAGGTCTACCGTGTTGGCGGCGGTCACGCCATCATGTGCTTTTCCGGCGACCGGCATGCGGCGAGCGAAATGGAACTCATGTCGCTGCAGTTCCATGCAATGCTGATTTATGACCGGCTGACGGTGCTGACAGACAGGACGGAGACCAGAAAAGGCGGTGAACTTTCGCCGCGCGAACTGGAGTGCCTTCGATGGATCGCAAAGGGCAAGACCAGTTCGGAAATCGGCATCATTCTCGGCCTGTCGGAAAACACCATCAACAACTACATCGTCAATGCGTGCCGCAAGATGGGTGCGGTCAACCGCATCCATGCTGTCTATCTGGCCTTCAAGATGGGGCTTATTTCCTGAAGCTTTCCTGCCTCCGCGAAATCCGGCAAGCCCGGCAAAAGGCTCGGCCTGTATGGTGAGCCGGCAAACGGAGGGCACCGATCATGAGATTCGGGCACTGGTTGGCCGGGCTGATTCCCGGCGTATTCGCTTCAACGCTCGCGGTGTTCGCCGTTGGCGGTTTTGATCGGGTACAGGCGGGCGTCTGCAGCCGCGACGGAGTGATCAACCTTTATTCTGCAAGCTGCGGGCAGGAACCGGTCCGGCCGGAAGCTGCGGCCGAAACAACTCGTGCGGCACCGCAAAGAACTTCCTACGGCAGCAATCAGCGTCTGCAGCCGGTGCGCTTCGAAAAAGCGGTCGTGCTGGAAGTGGAGTCGCGGTCTGCCCGCGGAATTTCCGCCGGTGCGGTCCGGCTCGGCGTGCGGTGTTTTCGAAATGAAACCAACCTGGCATTCTTTTTTCCCGAGAAGGAGATGTCCGATTACCGGGAGCGATCGGAAATCCTCTATCAGGTGGATGGTGGTGAAGAGAAGGTGCTGGAGTTGAGACTGGCCGGCAACAGCAGGAATGTCCTGGGTGTTTGGGAGGGATACAGGGCCGTTCCCTTCCTGCAGGAAGTACTGAGCGGCGGTTCCCTGTATCTCAATGCACTCGACAAGCAGTATGCGGAGATCGAGGTAGAGTTCGACCTGGAAGAACTGCGGGAGCGCATCGGCACGGTGCGCGACCAATGCAGCTGGTAGAATGTATTGAAAGAGTCTCCGGAAATTTTCTCAGGTAAAACTTGATTTGGCAGTCGTGGCGATTCAGTGGTTGCAGCTGATTCGCCGGCACACAGTATTCTTTTCACATTGCGGCCGGCAGCCGCGTCCGAAACGCTTCAACACAAGCTTCGGACAAGGGCCAGACAACATTATCCAACTGCAGTTTGGAGAATAGCATGACCATTATATCCGCGCAGTTGCCGTTGCATTTCCAGGAAGCCCATCGCACTGCTGACCACAGGCAAACAACAGCCAGGGTGCAGTTGGAGGGCGCTGCTGTATTGCGCGGAGCGGCGAACGCCCACATTCATGCTGCCGACACTGCTTCCGGCGAGGGCATGCAAGTGTCCTATCAGGGCGCGGCGCGCGGCATGGACCTCGGCGCGCTTCTGCCGGCGCGGGAAGACATGGTTATGCAGGGCCCGGTCTCAGGCAGCCAGAGAGCCTATGCGGATGCCATCGAGGCAATGGGAGAGGAGATCCCTGTTCCGTTCGGCGCCTATCACGGCGATGCGGACTATTCCCTGAATCCGTGACCAATGGCCAGGTTTCAGCCGGCCGCGTTGTGCTTGAGGGCGAACCGGGCGGCGGCCTGAAGGTTGGTCTTGGCCGCCAGCTTCTGGCGAACGGTCGCGAGTACGGACACGATCAGTAAATCCGACAAGCTGAGTTGCTCGGCGGTCTGAGAAACCGTCAACCCCGATACCAGATACATCATAACCTTTTCCTCCAGAGAGGAAAGTTCTGCTGACACGCCCATAGGACCATTTGACCCCTCAATGACCCGATTGCGACTTCGCGCTCCCCACACCTCAGGAGACACAAATACAGGATAACAACAACATTCCGGTTTCAGCAACCGCTTCAAGCCGACTGTGTGTTAACAATTGCACTTCCCAAACGTTAAGGTTAACACAAGATGAACCCTTTTCTCGGTTAGCCGTATGAATTATCCCATCGACGCCCCATATTCTGGCTGGCCTGCAAAGGCCGGCGGGGGAATGTCGACCTAGACCACCCCAGGCGAGCGCTCTATATGCTCCATGACAGAATTGAAAAGTTCCGGCTTCTTCGATCGGAGATTGAAGAGCTTCTGCTGGCAGGCAACGACGACTCCGTGGCCAGCCTGGACCGGCAGTTGTCCGAATGCCTTGCTTCGATTCTTGCTCACTCCGCCGGCAGTGTTGCCGAATCCAGGGCGAAGGTTGCGTTTGCCTTGGAACTTCTGGTTACCGAACTCGATCGCACCAACACGGTGGACGCATTGGTGTCGCTGATACTTGCAGAGTTCGACAACATTATCCCGGGTTCCGGCTGAGCCAGCGCCACTTTAAGACTTGCGCGATCCCGCCAATGCGATGATGTGCCGACGGTGCGGTTTCTTCTCCTCCCAGCTTTCCGATATGAGCGCCTCGTGAATTGAAAGCGCTGTGACGCACAGTTGCCGGCGGAAAAAGAAAAGACGCCAGGCCGGTTGTGGACAGCCTGGCGTCTTAGCAATATTGGGGTGCGGTTAGTCTGTGGTCAGGAGAGCATACCACTTTGCAGGGGCACCCCAACATTCATGAACTGAATTGAACGCCGAAGGTAGCCTTTGACGGGCTATGGCCCGGCTCTTGGCGACCTGTGTGCGGCGTCGTTTCAACAAGTTGGAGAAGGAGCGTGTTCACGACGACTGCATGCTTCTTGCAACGGCACGTTATGATGGCTTGGCGCCATCCTCGGCTGTAGCAATTTGGGGAAACATTCCTCGTCGTGAGGTCCGGCTTTGCATCATGCACGGGAAACATCCCGCCGGTAATCACATCCTGCCATGCATTGATTAAGAAAACGTTGTGTGAGCAGGCAGGTTTGTTGAAACCTTCCTGCTTTCCCCAGATTGCCCGAAGCGCAGACTGCTTGAAGAACGGGCGCGGCCGGGAGATGGCCGGGGAGCGCGCAAAAAAAGGAAACTTGTGGATAAGCAAAGGCTTACGCAGCGGGAGATCATTGTCCGGCTGCCCTGCCGCCCTCACTATGGGAGACTGGGAGCAATGATTCGGGGGGTCGATATGCCGGCATTGTCGTCCAGGGGCGTCGGCGCAGATGGCAGTGTTCCCGGCATTCTCGGGCTGGTTTCCGCTGTACGCTCCTGCAAGGATATTGAAAGCGCTTGCCTGCTGCTGGAATCGTTCCTGCTCGAACGCGGGATAGCGCTTCTCTCCGTCAAGTTCTGCGACATTGATGACAGGAAGCCGGCGATACGCCCGTTCGGGCGCTATCCCTGCGCCATTTCGCAGCTTTCGACGGAACTGCGCGAAAACGGCGGTTGCCCCCTGACCAAAGAAGCCATCCGGCGTCTGGTGCCGTTTGATGCGCTCTCGATCAACGAGCACGATTATCCCGACTTTCTGAGCAAGCGGTTCCTGCAGGAACTTCGCAAGGTCGATCACAATCACATCGCGGTCATTCCGGTTATATTCGGGCATGGGCTGATGCTTGTTACTGCCGGCCTGGGCGACCGCGATTTCGAGGGCGGCTGCCGGGACCAGCTTGTCGGCGCGGTTTGCAGTTTTGGCGTTGCCATCGTCCACCGTTTCAGCGAAGCTGCGGCGCTGTTTGAATCCGAGATTCTCAGCAGGGTGGAGGCCCGGGTTCTCTTCCTGTTTTGCTGCGGCTTTAACCGCGGGCAAATTCAGGAAATAATTGATTTAAGCGAGGTCACAGTTGCTATTATCTTACGTAACGTGATTCGGAAACTGGGAGCATCGAATATCGGCGAAGCGATTGCCAAGGTTCTGGCAATCGGGGAAATCGGAAACCTGCAGTCGCCAGGCAATGCATCTGGCGGAGCAGGCTGATACACCGAGGGGCAAATCGCAATTAGCGCAGATCAGGCAGCCGGCCGGACACCGGGACACCATGAAGGTGACCCGGCTTGGAACCGCGGCCTGCCGAGCTGCGAGGAGGAGAGCGAATTACATGCTGGCCGAGTTAGTGAAGCAGTTTCACCAGCTGGAAGAAGAAATCGTTCTGGCCATCAGTGCCGATAATGAGGAAACCGTTTATCAACTGGACCGGGACCTGGAGATTACAAGAAGGCAGATCGCCTCGCTTCGTCCCGTTGATCCATGGCAGAGAAAACAGCAGGTGGAATTCCTGCTCGGCCTCGTGGTAACCAGCAACGAGCAACTCAAGGAGACCGAGGCGTTCCGCGATGTTCACCGGCTGATCGGCGAATATCTTGAATGCCAGGAGACGTCCAAGCGCGCCACCCGTGAGCAGTTGCTGTCCAAACAGGTGGGCAATGTAACCGGCAATCCTTCAGAGCTGGCGGCATTTCTGGACGGCGGGTGTTCGGCCGATCTTTTCGGATCGGATCTGCGTATTTCCATCATCGGCCTGGACAATACCTACAGCCGCACGAGTTGCGGCAACGCCCTGTTTTACGGCCGCAAGCCAAGCGAGATCGCGAACCGCCATGTAGGCGACCTCATAGGCGCAGAGCGGTTCGAAGGGCGGGCTCGCTCCTACCTCGAGCAATGCTTTCAGGGAAAGAGCCTGCAGTACTACCATCTGCTTGACCACCGCGCGGATGCCGAAGACAACACGATCATGCGTTGCGAGATGATCCCGCATTGCCCCTCCGGAAGCGATGTGCGCGGGGCCGTTGTGATCATGAGGGATGTCACCCTGGAGTGTACCAAGCCGGACCGGATCGAACTGACCGGACTGCATTGAAACCGGCGGGATTGGCAGGCGAAAATCCGGGGTACTTTGCGCTACGGCAGTAGAATGCGGCCGGCATGACGTAGCCGGAGATAACCAACAAAACACTTGAAGTTTGGCGCATCCTGTGCCCGCATGGGCGACTTGAAACGGGATGGCGGTCTTTGCGGGTGCATGCTTGGCTGCGCTTGCCGGGGAGGGCTGCTCAGGAGCCGCCGCCAGTTTCCGTTCACATCTGAAATCCTCAACGAAAACAATTGAATAAAGAGAACTGTCATGTCCGCTAACCTGTCCTTTGATGAACTGAAGCGCCTTGCCGGCAAGGGGGAGATCGATACCGTGCTGGTCTGCCTTATCGACATGCAGGGCCGACTGATGGGCAAGCGGTTCCATGTGCAGAATTTCATCGAGTCGGCCCACGAGGAGACCCATTGCTGCAACTATCTGCTGGCCACCGATCTGGAGATGGGAACGCCGGACGGCTATGCCGCGACGAGTTGGGCGGCGGGTTACGGCGACTACGTCATGAAGCCCGATCTTTCCACGCTCCGCCGGCTTCCCTGGCTTGAGGGAACAGCGCTGGTGCTGTGCGATCTGATGGATCACCACACCCATGAGCCGGTGCCGCACTCTCCCAGGCAAATCCTGAAGGCGCAGGTGGCGCGCGCCAAGGCAATGGGCTTTACCCCCTACATGGCGACGGAACTGGAGTTCTTCCTGTTCGAGAAAAGCTTCGACGATATCCGCCGCGGCGGCTTCCGCGATCTTGCGCCGATCAGCGGTTACAACGAGGACTATCATATCCTTCAGACCACGAAGGAAGAGCATGTCATGCGACCGATCCGCAATCTGCTGGTGGGTGCCGGTGTGCCGGTGGAAAACACCAAGGGAGAGGCGGAGACTGGCCAGGAAGAGCTCAACATCCGCTATGCTGATGCGTTGCTCGCCGCCGATCATCACATCATTGCGAAGCAGGCGGTGAAGGAAATCGCCAACGCGCATGGCCACGCCGTGACCTTCATGCCGAAATGGGATCATCGCAAGGTGGGCAGCGCTGCGCACATCCACCAGTCGCTGTTCAAGGGCAAGAACAATGCCTTCTACGACGCAAAGGGCGAGCGCGCGATGTCGGCCCTGATGGGAAATTACGTTGCCGGCCTGATCCGCTATGCGCCTGACACCATGGTGTTCCTGGCTCCGTATGTGAACAGCTACAAGCGCTTTGTCGCCGGTACGTTCGCCCCGACCAAGACCGCCTGGTCGGTCGACAACCGCACGGCAGGGTACCGGCTGGTGGGTGAGGACACCAAAGGCGTGCGGATCGAATGCCGCATTCCCGGCTCCGACATCAATCCCTATCTTGCCTGTGCCGCGCAGCTTGCTGCGGGGCTTACCGGGATCGAGGAGGGGCTGAAGCTGCCGCCGCCGGTTACCGGCGATCTGTATGGCATGAAGGATATTGCGGAGGTACCGAACACGCTTCGCGCCGCAACCGAAACCCTGCGCAACTCCAAAATGCTGCGCAAGGCGATGGGCGACTGGGTTGTCGATCACTATACCCGAGCCGCGGAGGTCGAACAGGAGGAGTTTGACCGGGTCGTCACCGATTGGGAAGTTGCGCGCGGCTTTGAAAGGGCCTAGTGCATGGCCGCCGAAGCAGGATATTGCCGTCAGGACGGCGTGCCGCCGGGCTTTCCCGGGCAGGTGTGAAAGGACCACCCGCCTCACCACGAAAATGATAAGAGACGACTCATGGAATATCCGGGCCATGAGTCCCGACACGTGTTCCCGGATGTGGACCTGAACAATGACAAAATCGGTAGATCTCATTTCTCCCATCGACGGCTCGGTCTATCTGAGCCGTAACGCGCTCAGCCGCGAAGAAGCCTATGCCGCCGCCGAGCGAGCCCGGACAGCGCAACCCGCATGGGCGGCGAGGCCGCTTCAGGAGCGCATCGACCTCGTTCTCAAGGCCCGCGACATCATCGGCTCGCAGACGGAGCGTATGGCGACCGAACTGGCTCATCAGATGGGCCGGCCCGTGCGCTATGGCGGCGAGTTCGGCGGCTTTTCCGAACGTGTGAGCTATATGGCCGAGGTTGCCGCGGAGAGCCTTGCGCCGATGGTGATCGAAGACAGCGAAGCCTTCACCCGGATGATCAAGCACATTCCGTGGGGAACAGTGCTGGTGGTGGCCCCCTGGAACTATCCCTACATGACGGCGATCAACACGATCGCGCCGGCACTGATCGCTGGCAACACGGTGATCCTGAAACACGCCCAGCAGACCCTGCAGGTGGGTGAGCATCTCGCCGAGGCCTTTCACAAGGCAGGCGTTCCGCAGGACGTGTTCCAGAACGTCGTTCTCGATCATGACAGCACGTCTTCGCTGATTGCCGAGCGGCGGATCGATTTCGTCAACTTCACCGGCTCGGTCGGCGGCGGCCAGGCGATGGAACGGGCAGCTGCGGGCACTTTCATCCCGGTCTCGACCGAGCTTGGCGGCAAGGATCCGGGCTATGTGCGCGCCGATGCGGATCTGGAGAAGGCTGTCGACACGCTGATGGACGGGGCGATGTACAATGCCGGCCAGTGCTGCTGCGGCATCGAACGCATCTATGTTCATGAAAGCCTGTACGATGCCTTTGTCGAAAAGGCGGTCGCGTGGGTCAATGCGCAGAAACTCGGCAATCCGCTCGATAGCGAAACAACGCTCGGGCCGATGGCCAATGTGCGCTTCGCCCGCGAGGTGCGTGCTCAGATCGAAGAGGCGCTGGCCGATGGCGCGGTGGCGCATATCGAAAAGATGCCGGCCGACGACGGCGGCGCCTATCTGACACCGCAAATCCTGACCAATGTGACCCACGACATGCGGGTGATGCGCGATGAAAGCTTCGGACCGGTTGTCGGCATCATGCCGGTAAAGAACGATGAGGAAGCGATCGCGTTGATGAATGACTGCCGCTTCGGCCTGACGGCCTCGATCTGGACCAGCGACAGCGCAGCGGCGGAAGCCATCGGCGACCGGATTGAAACCGGCACGGTCTTCATGAACCGCTGCGACTATCTCGATCCGGCGCTGTGCTGGACCGGCTGCAAGGATACCGGCCGTGGCGCCGGCCTTTCGAAACTGGCCTATCAGGCGCTGACCCGGCCGAAATCCTATCATCTGAGAAAAGGTTGATGCGAATGAAACTCGCTGGAAACTGGAACTATCCGACGCCGATCCGGTTTGGCGCCGGGCGTATTGCCGAGATCGCGGACGCCTGCAAGGCAGCCGGTATTACACGGCCGCTGCTGGTGACCGACCGCGGTCTTGCCTCGATGGAGATTACAACGCGCACGCTGGGCCTGCTCGATGAAGCAGGCCTCGGCGCTGCCATGTTTTCGGAAGTCGATCCGAATCCGACAGATGCCAATGCAGAAGCGGGTGTGAATTACTATCGTGCAGGCGGCTATGATGGTGTCGTAGCGTTCGGGGGCGGCTCGGGTCTCGATCTTGCCAAGGTAATTGCACTGATGTCCGGTCAAACCCGTCCGCTATGGGACTTCGAGGATGTTGGCGATTGGTGGACCCGCGCCGATCCGAAAGGAATTGCTCCCATCGTCGCTGTGCCGACCACAGCGGGAACGGGCTCGGAAGTCGGCCGCGCCTCCATCATCACCAATACGCAATCCAACGACAAGAAAATCATTTTCCATCCGAAAATGCTGCCGTCGATTGTCATCTGCGACCCGGAGCTGACCGTGGGCATGCCGAAGTTCCTGACGGCGGGGACAGGGCTTGATGCCTTTGCCCATTGCGTTGAAGCCTATTCCAGCCCGCACTACCACCCGATGGGTCAGGGCATAGCGCTTGAAGGCATGCGGCTCGTCAAGGAGTATCTGCCGCGCGCTTATGCCGACGGTAGCGATCTGGAAGCACGCGCCCATATGATGAGCGCAGCCGCGATGGGAGCGACCGCCTTTCAGAAGGGGCTGGGCGCGATTCACGCACTCAGCCATCCGATCGGCGCAGTGCACCACACACATCATGGCACCACCAATGCCGTCTGCATGCCGGCTGTGCTCAGGTTCAATGCCGATGCGATCAGGGACCGCTTTGACCTGGTTGCTGCCTATCTGGGTATCGACGGAGGCTTTGACGGGTTCTGTGCGTTTGTGGATGACTTCAACGACTCTTTTGCGATTCCCAGGACACTGACCGAGCTTGGCGTGAAAAACCCGGATATGGATGCGCTGGTAAAGTCTGCGCTGGCCGATCCCTCGACGGGCGGCAATCCGGTCGAAATGACGGCGGAGAACACCCGGGCGCTTTTCGAGGCCTGTCTGTAACTGCTGCCAGGCAGTTTTCAGCCGAGTTCCGACTCCCATGGCGGATTTGCGCCGGCTCGGGAAACGGTGATGGCTGCAACCTCGACGGCCAGTTCCACCGCTTCCCGCAGGGCCTCGGGCGCGGCCCCGCGCAAGGCTTCCTTGCCCAGCAGGCCCGCCCTGCAGAGGCCGTGAAGCAGGCCGCCATTAAAGCTGTCGCCGGCACCGACCGTATCGACCACCTCGACCTTGCGGGCGGGAACATCGATCCGTCCGTTGCGGGTGTGGATGTGGGCGCCGTCGGCTCCCCGGGTTATCGCCACCAGCGAGGTTGCTGCGTTCAGCCATCCGGCCACCGTTTCCTCGGGCGAGGCATCGCCGGCCAGCCATTCGAGGTCTTCGTCGGAGACCTTGACGATATCGGCAACGGCGATCATGCGGGTCAGGCGGGTGCGATATGTTTGTTCACTGCGAATGAAACTGCGCCGGATGTTGGGATCGAGCGAGATGACGCAGCGATTTGCCTGCCCGAGTGCCAGCGCCTCATAGGTGGCGCCGCAAGGCTCCGGAATAAGACTGATCGCACCGAAATGCATGGCCGATACATCTTGCGGAATTTCCGGCAGATCGCTGGTGGCAATCATTCGCCCGGCGGACGCCTCGTCATAGAACTGGTACTGAGCATTGCCGTTGACGAGCTTGACAAAAGCCAGCGTCGTCGGGTGCGGGGAGGTGATGCACAGGTTGTGGTCAACCCCGGACTCTTCAAGGCTCTGGCGCAGCGTATCGCCGAACATGTCGCTCGACAGGCCGGAGAGGAAACCGGCATCGGCGCCAAGCCTGCCGAGCGTGATGGCGGTG
Organism: Phyllobacteriaceae bacterium; assembly: GCA_023954255.1. Taxonomy (GTDB): domain Bacteria; phylum Pseudomonadota; class Alphaproteobacteria; order Rhizobiales; family Rhizobiaceae; genus Salaquimonas. The sequence continues at coordinate 14,894 of JAMLIH010000019.1, forward strand.
TTGAATACCGCGCCACCGGCCACCGGGAGGTAGACGTCGCTGCCGTCCGGCAACCGCCGTGGCAGCATGTCGATCAGTGCTTCGCCGCAACAAAGGATCATGTGTACTCCAACTCCAAGGTAACCGGCCGGGCAGAAGGCTGCTGCGGGCGCAGCCTGTGCTGTGCTGCAGGAATTACAGGCCTCACGGCCCCGAACATGCCAATTTGATTGTCAGCATCGTGTGAAAATGCCAGATTCCCCGAGCTTGTGCGGGAGGAGAATTCGTCGGCATGTATCTGGGGATCGACATCGGTACGTCCGCCGTCAAGGCGGTTGTTGTCGCCCCTGACGGCAGCGAGGTCGCAAGCCGCTCGCAGGCGCTTTCGTTGCAAACCCCCAGGCGCAACTGGAGCGAACAGGACCCGAAAGCCTGGTGGGATGCGGCCTGTACGGCCTGCGGGAAACTGCAGCGGGACGATCCCAGATCCTGGGAAGGCGTGCGGGCAATCGGCCTTTCGGGGCAGATGCACGGCGCGGTTCTGCTCGATCAGGACATGCAGGTTATTCGCCCGGCCATTTTGTGGAACGATGGCCGCAGCATGGCGCAGTGCCGGGAAATCGAGGCGCAGCTTCCCGATGTGGGGCAGTTGTGCGGTGTTCCGGCGATGCCCGGAATGACGGCGCCAAAGGTGCTGTGGGTCAAGGAAAGCGAGCCGGAAAACTATCGTCGCATTCGCCATGTCCTGCTGCCCAAGGATCATGTGCGGTTGAGGATGACCGGGCAAACGGCGACCGACATGGCGGATGCCGCCGGCACGATGTGGCTGGACCAGAAGGAACGGTGCTGGTCCGAGCCTCTGTGCGAGGCTTCCGCCACCGATCCGTCGTGGCTGCCGCAGTGTTTCGAGGGAACCGAGATTTCGGGCGAATTGACCCGCGAGGCCGCCGATGCGCTCGGGCTGAAGCGGGGTATTGCCGTTGCCGCGGGATCGGGAGATGCGGCGGCTGGCGCGGTGGGCGTTGGTGCCATCGAGGACGGCGATGCCTTCATATCGCTGGGTACTTCGGGGCAGCTCTTCGTGTGCTCGGACCGATACCAGCCAAATCCCGAAAGCGCGGTTCACGCCTTTGCCCATTGTGTTCCGGGGCGCTGGTCGACAATTGCCGCCATGCTCAACGGGGCGAGCCCGATGCAGTGGTTTGCTTCGGTCATGAATGCCGCCATCGCCGAACTGCTCGATGAGGCGCAGGCGGCGGCAGAGGGAAGGGTTCCGTTTTTCCTGCCCTATCTCACCGGCGAGCGAACGCCCCACAACAATGCCGACATCCGCGGCGGCTTTTATGGTGTCGAGCCCGCAACCGACAGGGCGGCAATGATGCGGGCGGTGGTCGATGCCATTGCCTACTCGTTCTGCGATGCCAAGGATGCGATCGAGGCTGCCGGCCGCACGATCACCCTGCCGGCGGCCATCGGCGGCGGTGCCCGCAGCGATTTCGTGCTTCAGACCGTGAGCGATGCGCTCGGGCTTCCGATCCAGCGTTATGAGGGTGCCCAGACCGGCCCCGCGCTCGGCGCGGCACGGCTTGCCATGGTTGCCTCCGGCGATGCGAGCCTCGCAGAGGCTGCGGTAAAACCCGGCATCGGCCGGATGTTCGAACCCGATCCCGCCAAGGCGGAATATCACGGGCAACGGCTTGCAACCTACCGTGCGCTCTACCACGCCCTGAAGCCCATCGATCTGTAGCAAATGCTTCACGCCTAACGCCGTGCGGCTTCCAGTTCCGCGATTGCCTCGGGCAGGCGGTCCATGGTGTTCAACATCAAGTCGGGTCTCAGCGCCCGGACCTTCGCGTCGAGGCCGGCGGGCGCGGCGTGGGATCCTCCCGTGAAGCCGATAACGCGCATGCCGGCCCGCTTTGCCGCGGTAACCCCGGCGGGGCTGTCTTCGACGACGACGCAGGCATGCGGCTCGACGCCCATTTGCGCTGCGGCATGGAGAAAGAGGTCGGGTGCCGGCTTGCCATGCCGCACCATGGTGGCGCTGAAGATATTGCTGGCGAACCTGTCAGCCAGCCCGGTCAGCGAGAGTGAAAGGCGGATGCGCTCCGGCTGGCTGGAGGAGGCGACGCAGAACGGCTGCTCAAGGCGGCTGAGCGCCTCGCCAACCGCGTGGATTGGCTGCAGTTCCTGCTTGAAGCGTTCATAGAGACCGACGCGCATGCTTTCCAGCAGGCCTGCGGTTACCGTTATCTGGTGGCGGTCTTCCAGTTCGGCAACGATTTTCGACAGGGAACATCCCAGAAAGCGCTCATAGGCCGCCTCGCGGGTAATCTCGCCGCCGGCAGCGCTGATCATCTCCAGCAACAGTTCAACGGCAATCGGCTCGCTGTCCACCAGCACGCCATCGCAATCGAAGATGACCAGCCTGCAGGCTTGCGGGCCGTCGGTCCGCTGCGAGGTAAGGCCGGCCATTTCCGCTGTTGCATTCATGCGGCTCCGCCCAGATAGGTTTCAAGCGTCTTGCCGGTGCCACTGCTCCAAAGCATGTTCAGCCAATGGGCAAACCGGCGGGCGAAAGAACCATCGGATGCAACGTCACCATAGACCTCCTTCATGGCGAGCCATTGCGCCGGGTCTTCCCTGGCATGGCTCGATCTTGCCACCAGCTGGTCCCAGTTCGGATCGTTGGGCTCGATTTTGCGCCCGTTGTCGGATTCGCCATAGCAATAGCGGCACCATAGCGCGGATTCCAGTGCCAGGCCATCGGTGGATCTGCCGGCCTTCAGGTTGTCGGCAACCGTCGGGACGATGAATTTCGGCTGGCGGTTGGAGCCGTCGAGGCAGAGGCGGCGGATGGTATCGCCGATCTTCGGATTGGCGAAACGGCGCACGATCAACCGGTAATAGTCATCGATGTCGGTACCGGGAACGGGCGGCACGGCCGGGATGATCTCCTCGCGCTCCAGTTTGTCGAGAAAGGCGGCAACCAGCGGATGCTCCATGGCCTCATGGACGAAATGCACATCGAGAAGCCCGGCCGGATAGGCAATGGCTGCATGTCCGCCGTTGAGGATGCGCAGTTTCATCAATTCGAACGGGGTAACGTCCGGGACGAACTGGACTCCTGCTTCCTCCAGCGGCGGCCTTCCGGCGGGAAAATTGTCTTCCAGCACCCATTGGGAAAAGGCTTCGCAGAAAACCGGCCAGCCGTCGCCGATGCCGTAGCGGCTGGCGCAAAGATCGCGTTCCCTGTCGGAGGTCGCCGGCGTAATGCGGTCGACCATGGCATTGGGGAAGGCGACGTTTTCAGCGATCCAGCCGGAGAAGTCCGGATCGATCAGCCCTGCAAGCCCGCATACCGTATTGCGGGTCATGTGGCCGTTATGGGGAATGTTGTCGCAGCACATGATGGTAAACGGTTCGATGCCGTTCTTCCGGCGCTGCTTCAGGCCGGCGATAATCAGGCCGAACACGGTCGCAGGCGAATCCGGATTGGCCGCATCGGCGACAATGGCCGGGTGAAAGGGGTCGAAATTGCCGTCGGCATCGAGAAAATATCCGCCTTCGGTAATCGTCAGGGAAACGATGCGGATGGCGGGGTCGGCGAGGCTGCCGATGATCGCCAGTCCGTCGCCGGGCGGCAGATAGCCGATCATGGCGCCGGTGACCCGCGCCCGGCTGTAGTCGGCTTCCTGCTCGACGACCGTGGTCAGCCAGTCCTGGGCTGCCAGTATGTCGCGCGCCCTGTTGTCGCTTGCCATGACACTGGCGCCGAGAATGGCCCAGTCATGGCCAAGCCCCTTGGAAAACAGCGTGTCGAGATAGACAGCCTGATGCGCACGATGGAAGTTGCCGACGCCGAAATGCAGGATTCCGGCCCTCAGGTCCGAGCGGGCATAAGCCGGCGTTGAAATCTTCTCATCCAGTCCGGGCAGGTTTTCCAGATTGAGCCTTATGGCCATTCTTGTCTTTCCTCGGATCATTTCACGTTTCGCGGAAAACGGGAAAATGACTTACTCGTTTGTTACATTTAGGCGCCAAGGCCTGCCGGTTTTGCAAAGCCTGAAGCGTGCTAGCTCATCCAGTTGCCGCCATCGACGTTGTAGGTTTGGGCGACAATGTAATCGGCCTCGCGCGAAGCCAGGAAGACCGCCATTCCCGTCAGGTCTTCCGGAGTGCCCATGCGGCCGAAGGGAACGGCCTCGCCGACCTCTTTCTTCTTCTGGCCGGGCAGCTTGTTCTCGTGTTTTGCGAAAAAGGCATCGACGCCGTCCCAGTGCTCACCGTCAACGACGCCGGGAGCAATCGCGTTGACGTTGATGCCGTGTCTTATGAGATTGAGGCCGGCCGATTGCGTCAGGCTGACCACGGCTGCCTTGGTGGCGCAGTAGACGGCAACGAGGGGCTCGCCCCGGCGGCCTGCCTGGCTTGCCATGTTGATGATCTTGCCCCCCCTGCCTCGCTCGATCATGTGTCGTGCCACCGCCTGCAGCGTGAACAGGGTTCCCGCAACGTTGACCGCAAACACGTTCTCGTAGTCCTGCCGGGATATCTCCACGATGGGTGCCGCGGTGAACAGTGCCGCATTGTTGACGAGGATATCGATCCCGCCGAGCCTTGCGACGGTTTCGGCAACGGCGGCATCGATACTCTCCTGCTTCGTCACGTCCATCGCCACGGCGGTGGCTTTCTCCCCGATTTCGCCAGCGGTTCGTTCTGCCGCCCCAGATTGATGTCTGCAATGGCAACGCTGGCGCCCTCTCGCGCATAGGCTTCGCCAAAGGCCCTGCCGATTCCGCGTGCGGCGCCCGTAATGAGCGCCGTCTTGCCCGCCAGCCGCTGCATGGTTACTTCCCGATGGTTTTCCCGTCTGCGGCGAACCGGTGGATGCGTGATTTGTCAGGAGTGATCCAGCACTTGTCGCCATGCCTCAGGCCGAACTCGCCAACTGCGCGAATGGTTAGAGTGCCCTTGTCGCCCGCATCGACATGGAAAAACGTGTCGGAACCCAGGTGCTCGGCAACGCCGACCCTGGCTTCCCAGGCGCCAGGCGCCTTCTTGTCGGAAAGGGTGAAGTGCTCAGGCCGCACGCCGATGGTATCCGCCTTGTGTGCGGCCGCGGTCTCGCCGCCGATGAAGTTCATTTTCGGCGACCCGATAAAGCCTGCCACGAACCGGTTTGCGGGATGGTTGTAGAGGTCCAGCGGCGACCCGACCTGCTCGATGACGCCTGCCTGCAGCACGACGATCTTGTCGGCCATGGTCATGGCTTCCACCTGGTCGTGGGTGACATAGATCATCGTCGTTGCAAGATCCTGGTGGAGCTGGGAAATCTCCAGCCGCATGTTGACGCGCAGCGCGGCATCGAGGTTCGACAGGGGTTCATCGAACAGGAAGGCTTCCGGTTCGCGAACGATTGCCCTGCCGATGGCAACGCGCTGTCGCTGGCCGCCGGACAACTGGCCCGGCCGGCGCTCCAGATAATCCGTCAGGTTGAGAACCTTGGCGGCGGAAGTGACCTTTTCCTCGATGGTCTGCTGGTCGATGCCGGCCATCCTGAGCGGGAAGGCGATGTTTTTGCGCACGCTCATGTGAGGGTAGAGCGCGTAGGATTGAAACACCATGGCCAGACCGCGTTTTGCCGGCGGAAGGTCCGTTGCGTTGGTTCCGTCGATCTCTACAACGCCGGAAGTGACGTCCTCAAGACCGGCAATCAGCCTCAGCAGGGTCGATTTTCCGCAGCCCGAGGGACCGACGAAAACGACGAACTCTCCGTCGTTTATCTCCAGGTCCAGCGGAGGAATGACATTCACGTCGCCGAAGGTCTTGGTGACTTGTTTAAGCGTGATGCGTCCCATGTCGATAGTTCCTTATTTGACAGCGCCGAAGGTCAGCCCGCGGACAAGCTGTTTCTGGCTGAACCAGCCCATGATGAGAATTGGAGCGATTGCCATCACCGAGGCCGCGCTGAGTTTTGCGTAGAACAGGCCCTCGGGGCTCGAATAGCTGGCGATGAAGGCGGTAAGCGGTGCGGCATTCGCTGCGGTGAGATTGAGCGTCCAGAAAGCCTCGTTCCAGGCCAGGATGATGTTGAGCAGCAAGGTCGATGCGATCCCCGGCACTGCCATCGGGGTCAGAATGTAGAGGATTTCCGACCGCAGGGTTGCGCCGTCCATGCGGGCGGCTTCGAGAATCTCGCCGGGGATCTCGCGGAAGTAGGTGTACAGCATCCAGATGATGATCGGCAGGTTGATGAGCATCAGGACGACAACCAGCCCAAGCCGGCTGTCGAGGAGGCCAAGCTGAATGAACAGAAGATAGATTGGATAGAGCACGCCCACGGCCGGCAGCATTTTTGTCGACAGCATCCACATCAGGACGTCCTTGGTGCGCTTGCCCGGCACGAAGGCCATCGCCCAGGCGGCAGGGACGGCCACCAGCAGTCCCAGGAAGGTGGAGCCGACGGAAAGGATGACGGAATTCCAGAAGTGCTTGAAGTAGTCGGAGCGCTCCTGCACGATCGAATAGCTTTCAAGCGTCCAGGGTGAGCTCAGAACCTCCAGCGGTGCCTTGATGGCGTCTCCCTCAGCCTTGAAGGAGAGCACGAAGACCCAGATGATCGGGAAGAAGATGAGTAGCCCGATTGCCCAGGAAATGGCTGTGTTGACGGCTTTGCGCCTCGGGGTAACGGCTCTTGCCATGGTCTTTCTCCCTCAAGCGTCCAGGTTCTTGCCGACAATCCGCATCAGGAAGATCGCGACGATATTGGCCAGGATGATTGCGTAAACACCACCGGCAGAGCCGAGCCCGACATTCTGGCTCTCAAGCACACGCTGGTAGATCAGATAGGTCAGGGTCTTGGTGCCGAAGGCACCGCCGGTTGTGACGAAAATTTCAGCGAAGATGCCCAGCAGGAAGATGGTCTGTATCAGGATCACGACGGTGATCGCCCGGCTGAGATGGGGCAGAATGATATGGATGAAGCGCGAGGGCCAGCTGGCGCCGTCCATTTCGGCCGCTTCCAGCTGCTCCCCGTCCAGTGACTGGGTGGCCGTCAGCAGAATGAGCGTTGCGAAGGGCAGCCATTGCCACGACACGATCATCACGATCGACAGCAGGGAATGCTGGCTTAAGAACTCGATCGGCTGCATGCCCACCGATTTCATCATGTGGGCAAAGAAGCCGTTGACCGGATCCATGAACATGTTCTTCCACAACAATGCCGAGACCGTCGGCATGACGAAGAAGGGCGCTATCACCAGGATTCGAACGACACCCTGTCCCCACATGGGCTGGTCCAGCAGCAATGCCAGCGCAATGCCCAGGATTACCGTGATGAAGAGGACGCCGCCGACAATGATCAGCGTTGCCCAGATGCTCGGCCAGAAGGAACTGGAGCTTACAAAGCGCACGTAGTTTTCGAAGCCGACCCAGTCGAGGCCATTGGCCATCGAGTCGCCGCGCAGCGGCAGGTATTTCTTGAAGGAAAAGAACAGCGTCATTACCAATGGCACGAGCATCCAGCCAAGGAGCAGGATTACTGCCGGCGCCATCATGAATCTGGCTGCGCTTCTTGAGTGTTGGGTTGCCATTGGGTGCTCCTCGACCAAACGTTCCGGCCATGCGGCATGCCGGCCAAAGCGGATTGAGATCGTATTTTTTCCTAATCGATCCCTTTTGTAGCGGATGTCAAAGTCGCCACCAGAGTCAGGATCGATTGGGAAAAAGGAGCGTGGGCCGGCACAGGCCGGCCCACCCGGGAAGAACCGGCTTATTTGTAGCCGGCGGCCTCCATCGCATCGTTCGTCAGCGCCTGCGCCTTGGCGAGGGCTTCTTCAACGGTCTGCTGGCCCGCATAGACTGCGGAGAATTCCTGGCTGACCTCGGTAGCGATACCGGCAAATTCAGGAATTGCGGCAAACTGGACACCGACATACGGCACCGGATCGACGGTCGGATTGTTCGGATCGGCCGACAGGATTGAGTCGAGCGTCATCTTTGCAAACGGAACGTCCTTGTAGTTCGGATTCTCATAGAGCGAAATCCGAGCTCCGGGAGGAACGTTCGCCCAACCTTCCTTGGAGGCGACCAGCTCGATATAGCCGTTCGACGTGGCCCATTCGATGAACTGCTTTGCAGCATCGATCTTCTGCGAGCCGGCAGGAATTGCGAGTGCCCATGCCCACAGCCAGTTGCTGCGCTTGCCGAGGCCATTGTCGGGCGCCAGCGCGAACCCAACCTTGTCGGCCACTGTCGAGTCGTTCGGATTGGTCACGAAGGATGCGGCGACGGTCGCGTCGATCCACATGCCGCACTTGCCCTGCTGGAACAGCGACAGGTTCTCGTTGAAGCCGTTGGTTGCAAAACCGGCCGGACCGGATTCGTTCATCATGCCGACAAAGAAGTTGAGCGTATCGGCCCAGGGCTTGGTATCGAACTGGGCATTCCACTCCTCGTCGAACCAGCGTGCACCGAAGGAATTCGACATCGCGGTAATGAACGCGCCGCCTTCACCCCAGCCGGCCTTGCCACGCAGGCAGATGCCGTTGATCTCGTTGTCGCGATCGGTCATCGCAGCAGCGGCCTTGCGGATGAATTCCCAGGTCGGTGCCTCGGGCATCTGCAGGCCGGCCTTTTCCATGAGATCGGTGCGGTACATGATCATCGAGGATTCGCCGTAGAACGGTGCCGCATAAAGCGTGCCGTCAACCGACAAGCCGCCGCGCATGGCCGGCAGGATGTCATCGACATTGTATTCCGCGGAAAGATCATTGAGCGGCACGAGCCAGCCGTTCTTGCCCCAAATCGGCGTCTCATACATGCCGATGGTCATGATGTCGAACGCACCGCCTTTTGTGGAGATATCGGTGGTAACGCGCTGACGAAGCACGTTCTCTTCCAGCGTCACCCATTCGACGGTGTGACCGGTCTTGGTGGTGAAGTCGTCCGTCAGACCCTGCATGCGGATCATGTCGCCATTGTTCACGGTGGCGATGGTGAGTGTCTCGGCATTAACGCCAAATGCCGCGCCTGCAAGCACGGTCGCGCCCAGCAATAGGCTCTTCAGTTTCATGTTCTCCTCCCAAAGGATTGTAAATGAGCATATGCTTTGCTCATGAGCAATTACTCATTAAAACGATTAAAATGTCAAGGCGGAAAATCGCGCGATGCACAGCAGTGTTGAAAGTTGCCTGCAGAGAGCGGTTACAGTCAGCCGAGAAGTGCCCTGGCGGTGCGTTCGTCGGTGATGAGGCCGTTGACCAGTTTTCCGGTCAGTGCACCGCGTATGGCGGCCTGCTTGTTCTTTCCCTTGGCGATGGCGATCACCAGGCTCGTCTCCGTTGAGGGCAGGGGCGCACTGGCAACCCGCTCATTGGTCAGGCCGGGAAGTATCCTGCCCTGGGCGTCATAGGCCCAGCCAATGATTTCGCCCACGGCGCCGGCTTCCCGCAACCGGGCTAGTTCCTCCTGCCCGATGAAACCGTCGACCACCAGCGGCGCGTTGCTGTTGAGTTCGCCCACACCGACAAAGGTGACCTCAGCCCTGGACGCCAGTTCCAGGGTCGGCCGTATCATCGCCTGGGCATGCAGCATCTCCCGCTCGCCGGCGGAACTGGCAAGCACCGGCAGCGGCATTGGAAAGGACCGCACGTTGACGATGTCGGAAAGGGTGAAGATCACGTTGTAATAGGCTGCCGACCCGTCGGGCGAGATGTTGCCGGTCAGCGACACCACCTTGTGCTGCGGGCTGTCCATTGGGCTCAGTTGCTCGACGGCTGCGCGCAGGGTGCGCCCGGTGCCGATTGCCATGATGACCGGCTGCTCCCGGCGCAGCCACTTTTCCATTTTGGCGGCTGCCAGCTGGGCAATGCCGAGCGTGCCCGAATCGCTGTCCCAGTCGGACGGCGAAATCTCGCAATAGCGCAAGCCATAGCGTTCGCGCAGCTGGCGGGCGAGTTCAAGACAATTGGCGATGGGATGGTCGATGCGGAATTTGACGATGCCGGAAGAAACCGCAAGCGATACCAGCCGCTGCGCCGACTGCCGCGAAACGCCGAGCTTTGCCGCGATTTCGTCCTGCGTGTTGCCGGCAAGGTAATAAAGCCACGCCGCGCGGGCCGCGTCATCAAGGCGCTTGGCCTGGCTGTCCTGTTTTTCGGACACGCTGCTGCCCCCCAGTGAATGCTGTTTTCTTTAATGGATTGCACGTTTCGCGCTTAAGGCTCAAGCCGAAACGGACAGGAGCCTGTCAGGCGTCTAGGGGAAGGGACTTTGCCTTGTTCAACTGCATCAGCACGTTGATGTTGTGGTTGTTGCGGGCGAGATCGGCAATCGTGTACTCGTTGAGGATATCGAAGAAACCGTGCAATGCGCGGTTGAGCGCCTCATTCATGCCGCAGGACGTTACCAGCGGGCAGTTGGTGCCCTCTGCCTGGAAGCATTCGGCGAGTTCGAAATTCTCCTCGATGTCCCGGACCACATCGCCAAGCCGGATCTGAGCCGCCGGTCTTGCAAGCCGGATGCCGCCGTGGCGGCCGCGCACGGTCTCCATGTAGCCGGCAGCATTGAGGTTGAGCAGAATCTTGAACAGGAAACGCTCGGGCAGGCCGTAGAACTTCGCAACCTCCTTCACCGTCGCCAGTTCTCCCTTGGAGTGGCAGTACATGAGCATTCGGATGGCATAGCTGGTCTGGCTGGTGAGCTTCACTGGTCTGCTCCGTTTTTTCCTTAGACTCGTTCTAAACTATACCATTTGACTCTGTTTTTCAAATTCATTACCGGAAGAGTGAACTTTAAACCGGACAACCGGCCATGCGCATGTTCTTCGACGATGACGATTCCCGGGACACCGATGTGTGTGCGGCGGTGCGCTACCTGCGCCGGGAACCGGAGAACCTCGTCGTCAACGGCTACAGAAGCTGGATACTGGGCATGGTCGAAAAAGACGTGGCGCACTGGGAGCAGGTCTGGAACAGCCATGCCCGCAGCCTCGGACCGGGGCCTGCCCGTATCGCGATCGATGGCCTGCAGGAGCTGGTTCGTACGCTGGGGGCGTGTGCCACCTGTCCGCTGCGGTTCCACCGGCCGGACACCGGGCATCTGTGCCGGGATGAATGCCTGATCCTCGGGCTGATCGCCGGCTTGCAGCATGGCGATGAGGATGCCGCCTGGCAAAGCGCTGCCGGACTTTCCTGCGCAACGAAATGCGGACAGGTGATGGCGGCCAGCGGGACCTATGCCTTTTCACTGAAACATGCCGACCGGGTGCTGCTGCCGGTGCCGGCGGCAGCCATCCGTGACATCGAACTTCAATCGGCGCAGCAAAGCGCCAGCACCACACTTCACTGAAATCGGGAGACAAGCATGACCGTATCGAAACCCATCAAGGCAGCATTGCTGGCAACCACGCTTTGCGTGATGGCCAGCAATGCGCAGGCGGAGACGACGCCTGAAGCCGTCATCAAGCACTATGCTGATCTGGCGGAAGCCAAATATGCCGACTCACTGGCGACGGCGAAGACACTGGATGCGGCAATCGATGCGTTTCTCGCTGCCCCTTCCGAGGATACACTAAAAGCTGCAAGGGACGCCTGGCTCGCTTCCCGCGTTCCCTATCAGCAGACCGAGGTCTACCGCTTCGGCAATGCCATTGTCGACGACTGGGAAGGCCGTGTTAACGCCTGGCCGCTGGATGAGGGCCTGATCGACTATGTCGATGCTGATTACTATGGCTCGGAGAGCGACGAGAATGCGCTCTACACAGCCAATGTGATCGCCAACGCGAAAATCAACATCAATGGCGAGGAAGTGGATGCCTCGAAAATCACACCGGAATTCATTTCCGGCACGTTGCAGGAAGCGGGCGGCATAGAGGCCAATGTGGCTTCCGGCTATCACGCCATCGAGTTCCTGCTTTGGGGTCAGGATCTCAATGGCACGGATGCCGGTTCCGGCAACCGGCCGGCAACCGATTTCAGCCTGGAAAACTGCAGCAACGACCATTGCGACCGCCGCAGGCAGTACCTTTCGGCCGCTTCCGATCTGCTGGTTGCCGATCTTGAGGAAATGGCCGCCAACTGGCAGGCCGGTGGCGCCGCCCGCAAGGCGCTGGAAGAGGCAGGCCCTGCCGGTGGCCTGACCACCATCCTGACCGGCATGGGTTCGCTCTCCTATGGCGAACTGGCCGGCGAGCGCATGAAGCTCGGCCTGCTGCTGGGAGATCCCGAGGAAGAGCATGACTGCTTTTCCGACAACACTCACAACTCGCATCTCTATGATGCAGTCGGCATCCGCAATGTCTATCTCGGCAGCTACACAAAGGTGGACGGCAGCGTCGTCTCCGGACCGTCGCTGTCCGAACTGGTCGCCCAGAAGGATGCGGCAATCGACGGTGAGTTGAAAGCAGACCTCGATGCCACCATCGCTTCGATGGAGACGATGGCCAAGCGGGCCGAGGCAACCGAAGCCTATGACCAGATGATCGCCAGCGGAAACGCTGAAGGAAACGCGGTCGTTCAGGCGGCGATCGACGGTCTCGTCAAGCAGACCCGGTCTATTGAACGCGCCATTGCGGCACTCGATCTCGGCACAATCGAGCTTGAGGGTTCCGACAGCCTCGACAACCCGAACGCTGTTTTCGAGTAACCGGCAAACGTTTCGGACCTTAAGAAGAACTGTTCTTGATGCATGACAAAGTTGAATTCACGTCCTCACGTGGAGCGGTCCGCGGGTTCGCTCAACTCGCCGGCATTTGCCTGCTGGTATTGCCCGCATCCGTTCTCGCCGCAGATTTGAACGAGGCCGGGGCGCCGGCTTTGGAGCAGGAGGCCTATCCCGCCATTACCGGATCGCTCGAACTGGAACTGGCGAAAGATCGAATCTACAAGTCCGACGACCCGCTGAACGAAATCATCGATGTAGGCGGTTCGGCGGCCCTTGCGGTGCGGATGGGCTTGGTGCCCGGTCTCGCGATCAATCTGGGCGCTACGCTGGAGAGCGTGCTTGATGGTGAACCTGGTGAAGACCGATATTTCGATGGACTGGGTCTTTACGTCGATACGCTGAACGCAGAGTTCTCTTCCGGTCCGTTCACGCTTGTTGCAGGCAAGTTCGGTCCGGGATTCGGTACCGCATGGGATGTGACGCCCGGCATGTATGGCACAACGTTTGCCGAGGATTATGAACTTGGCGAAATGATCGGGGTTGGCATCGCGGCAGAACTGGGAGCAACCGCTTTCGGCACCATCACGGCGGGTGCAAACGCCTTCTTCGTCGATAAGACCGTATTGTCGGAATCGGCATTCCACAACCGGGGCCGCACAAGTCTGTCCGACGGCGGCGCCGGTAACACCGGCCATCTGGATAATTTTTCGCTCACTCTGGACGGAGCCGATGTGCCGGGTATCGACGGTTTCTCCTGGCATCTCGGTTATCGGCATCTGTCAGCCGGTCGGGGAGACGACAGCGATGAATCCGGCGTCGTTGCCGGATTTTCCCAGGAGCACTCGGTCACGGAAAGTCTCGATATCGTGGTAACTGGCGAGGCCGCCCATTTTTCCGGTTTCGGCGGCGCTGACGACAAGGCTACCTATTTTACAGGTGGTATTGGTCTGGTTTCCGGTCCCTGGCACGCCGAGTTTGCAGCCAATTTCAGAAACATCGATTATGATGGCGGCGGCAACGATCGTGATACGCTCTACCAGGTGTCGGCCGGATACGAGTTCGAAAATGGCGTTGATGTTTCCGTGGGCTGGGCACAAACCGAAGAAGGAGGCATACAGAGCGATGTGGTTGGTATCCGCCTGACCAAGACAATCGAGTTCTAGGGCATGATCGTCTGCAGCTGCAATTTCATCACACTCGGCGAAATCGAGGAAGTCGTTGCCGGCTTCCTCGATCAGGACGAGTGGCAGCTGATCACACCCGGCAAGGTCTACCATGCCATGAAGAAACGCGGGAAATGCTGCGGCTGTTTTCCCAATGTCATTGATATCATCATCCGGGTTGCGTCCGACTATCACCGGGCAAAACAGACACCGGAGACCGATATCATTTTCCTGACCGAGAAGATTCGCAAGGCACATGAAGATACCCAGCGAATGCGCTCGCTCGCCCGTCAGTCCAAATCCCGGCAGGCAGCTTGAACATTCATCGGATTGCTGCCATCGGATGAAGGTCGATCCAAACGAAAGGCTGACGAATGAAGGGCGACAAGAAGGTAATCGAGCGTTTGAACGAGGCACTGTTCCTGGAACTGGGAGCGGTGAACCAGTACTGGCTTCACTACCGGCTGCTCGATGACTGGGGCTATGCGAAGCTGGCAAAGAAGGAGCGGAAGGAATCCATCGAGGAGATGCAGCACGCCGACAAGCTGGTCGAGCGCATCATCTTCCTGGAAGGGTTTCCCAACCTGCAGAATGTCGCTCCGTTGCGCATCGGGCAGAACATCAGGGAAGTGCTGGATGCCGATCTCGCCGGCGAGCACGAGGCCCGCGACAGCTACAAGAAGTCGCGGGACATCTGCCATGAAGCGGGCGATTATGTGAGCATGGCGCTGTTTGAAGAGTTGCTTGCAGACGAGGAAGGTCATATCGATTTTCTCGAAACCCAGCTCGATCTTCTCGCCAAACTCGGCGAAGAGAAATACGGCTTGCTCAATGCCGCCTCCGCCGACGGGGCCGAATAACAGGCGCTGCCGCAATGTCCTCGCTCGCCAGCAACATCGTCACCCGTTTCAGGTGGACGGCCGATTACCTGAGACATCCCGAAAACGGACCGGCCTGGCAGGCGCGTCATCGTGCCGGACCGGGCGCAGTGGGAGCCGTGACCGCCGCGTTTGCATTCGGTCTGGCGCTGGCTGCCGGCATTGACGGTGACGGGGAAACCGCAGGCGGTCTGGTGGATGTTCCCGGCTGGGAGCAGCGCGACGATCTCAATGCCAAGGACCGAAAACGCGTGGAACGTGTGACAGCGCCTGCGCAGGATTTCAGCAAGCCGGAACGGTTCGAGGCGATGCCGGGCGGGGCGGGAACCTCGACGAAACTCGTCAACCGGGACGCCTTTTCGCAGTTCAGCCAGAACCTTGAGTTCAAGGAGGAGGAGACCTTCAAGCTCGGCAACGCATTGTTTCGCAAGCTGTGGGTTTCCTCGCCGTCCTCGACCAAGGCCTCCGACGGGCTCGGTCCGCTGTTCAATGCCAGGGCCTGCCAGAGCTGCCATCTGAAGGATGGCCGCGGTCATCCGCCGGAGGGCGATAGCGACGCGACCTCGATGTTCCTGCGGCTTGGCCTGGGGGCGGTATCGGATGAAGAGCGCAATGCCATTGCCAAGCTCGAGGCCGTCAATTTTCCCGACCCCGTCTATGGCGGGCAGTTGCAGGACCTTGCGGTGCCGGGGCTCAAGGGTGAAGGGCGGATGGTCATCGAGTATGAGGAGGTTCCCGTAGCCTTTGCCGATGGCACAACCGCAACGCTCAGAAAGCCGTTCTATTCGGTCGCCGATCTGGCCTATGGGGAATTGCATCCGCAGACGACACTATCGCCGCGCATTGCGCCGCAGATGATCGGCATGGGACTGATCCAGGCAATCCATCCGGCAGATCTGGCGGCAAACGCGGATCCGGAGGATGAGGACGGCGATGGTATTTCCGGCCGCCTGGCATTGGCTCGCCACCCCAAAACGGGCGAGATTGTTCCCGGCCGGTTCGGCTGGAAGGCGCAGAATGCAACGATACGCCAGCAATCGGCGGGTGCCTTTGCCGGCGATATCGGCATTTCAACGCCGGATGTGCCCAACCATCATGGTGATTGTACCGCAGGCGAGGCCGATTGCCTTTCAATGCCTACCGGCGTGCAGGCGAAGCTAGGAGACACAGAGGCGCCAGATCCCATACTCGATCTGGTGACGTTCTATTCAGAGAACCTTGCCGTGCCCGCACGGCGCAATGTCGGCGACCCGCAGGTGCTTGCCGGCAAGGAACTGTTTCACGATCTGGGCTGCGCGGGCTGTCACCGGCCAAAATATGTCACTTCGCGCAAGGCCGAAAACAAGGCGCACCGGTTCCAGCTGATCTGGCCCTATTCCGATTTTCTGCTGCATGACATGGGAGAGGGGCTTGCCGATGGTCAGCAGGTTGGCCTGGCCGGCGGCCGCGAGTGGCGCACGCCGCCATTATGGGGCATCGGTTTGACACAGACTGTCAGCGGCCACACCTTCTTTCTGCATGATGGCCGGGCGCGAAACCTGACCGAAGCAATCCTCTGGCATGGAGGCGAAGCCGAGAATGCGCGAAACGGTTTCATGGCGCTGGAGAAGGACGAGCGTGCGGCCCTGATCGCCTTTCTGGAGAGCCTTTGATGGCCTGTTTTGTCCGCCGGTGCCTTTGCCGATTTCTGCTGGTGCTGGCGGTGTGTCTGTTTCCGGCTGTCAATGCCGGTGCCTCCGGGAAGGTCGAGGACGTTCTTCGCGATGGCTGGGCCGGCTATATCGTGCCTTCCTATGCCCGTCTTTCCGACGATGCTGCCCGGCTGGAAACGACGACACGGGCGCTTTGCGAGACGCCGTCGGCACAAACCCTTGCGTCCGCCCGGGCTGCCTTCGGTTCCATGGCGCTTTCGTGGGCGAGGATCGAATGGCTGCGTGTCGGCCCTTCGATGGAGGAAAACCGGCTGGAGCGCATGCTGTTTTACCCCGACCGCAAGGGCACCGGATTGAAACAGGTGCAGCGTGCACTTGCCGGGCAGGACGAGGTAGTGACGGATGCCGCAAAACTGGGACAGTTGAGCGTCGCCATGCAGGGGCTCGGCGCCTACGAATTTCTGCTGTTTCGAAAGGGCAGCGCAGCGCTCGCCTCGGCAGCCTCCAACGTCTTCGATTGCCGTTACGCGCTGGCCATCGCGCAAAATCTGCTTGCCATGTCCGGCGAGCTGTCAGCGGGCTGGCAGGCGGGAACGCCGCTGACCAAGGCGTTCGTGATGCCTTCGCCTGAAAACACGCTTTACCGTGACAACGTCGAGGCGCTCAACCTCGTCATCGGCACGATCATTCACGGGCTCGAAGCCGTGCGGGATGTGCGGATCGGCTATTTCCTCCGAAAGGATGGCCGCGACCGCCCGCGTTCTGCGCTCTACCGGCGCTCGGGACTTACCCTTGCCTCGATAGCCACCAACCTGGAAGGATGCCTCGACTTGTTCGAGCGCAGTGGCATCGAACGCGTTCTGCCGGACGAGGCGCGGTATATCGGTGACCAGGTTCGATTGGAGTTTCAGCTTGCGCTGCGCGCCGCGCGCGAGTTCAATGCCGGACCAGAAGCGCTGGTCGGCGATGCGAAAAGCCGCAAGCGCCTCAAATATCTCGAATATGCGATTTCCAACATCATTGCCCGGCTGAATGACGAGTTCGCGCCAGCGGCGGGTCTTGCTGCGGGTTTTTCCTTCGGGGATGGCGACTGATGGGCGTCGAGATCGACCGCAGAACGCTGCTTTCCGGAGCGGGTGCCGCCTTTCTGGCCTCGCTTCAGCCGGCACGGGCAGCGCAACTGAAATCGGCATCCTCGCTCTTTGTCTCCGCCTTCATGGACAATGAACGGCAATACGGTTTTGCGATCCTCGACGACAAGGGTGCGCTGATCCATCGTCACACGATGCCTGCGCGCGCGCATGGCTTTGCCTGGTCGCCGCAGCTTGGCCAGGCAATCGCGTTTGCCCGCAGGCCCGGCAATTTCGCCATTGCGTTCGATCCGGCCGGCGGCCGGGAGCCGGTTGTATTCCATTTACCGGAGGGGCGGCATTTCTACGGGCACGGTGTCTTTTCCGCCGACGGGCGATTGCTCTTTGCGACGGAAAACGATTTCGAGGCCGGGCAGGGAAAGATCGGCATCTACGATGCTGCCGCGAGCTATCGCCGTATCGGCGAGTTCGACAGTTACGGCGTCGGGCCGCACGAAATGATCCTGACGGGTGACGGCCGCACACTTGCCATAGCCAATGGCGGCATCCGCACCCATCCCGATTTCGGCCGGCAGAAGCTCAATCTTGCTGAAATGGAATCCTCCATCGTTCTGATCGACAGCAGAACGGGCGACCTGCGCGCGAGGCACGTGCTGGCTGCAGAGCACCGGCGCATGTCGCTGCGCCACATGGTGCATGCGGCGGACGGCGCCTTGTGGATTGGCGGCCAGTTCGAGGGCGACCCAGCCAGCGCACCGTCGCCGGTCTACCGAATGCACGAGGATGGCGAAACGCAGACAATCGAACTGCCTGTCCGCGCAAGGCGCCTGTTGTCGGGTTATGTTGGGGCGGTCGCCATTGCCGGCGACGGCCGGCTTGCCGGGTTTTCAAGCCCCCGGGGTGGCGGTGTCGTTGTGCTCGATACCGAAACCGGCGATGTGCACGGCATGCAGGAATCCCGGCGTACGTCCGGTCTCTACGGTGCAGCGCGGAAAATGGGGGGTGGAGCTTTCGTTTCCTCCAATGAGGATGGCCGTTTCGGCGAGAACCAGTATCCGATTCACTGGGACAATCACCTGATCCGCTGCGACATCTCCTGATCTCCTGCCACAGGTCAATATCGGCTATTGGCCCTTTCCCGGTTCTGTCCCGTTGTCTATGCATCGCCAGTTGCGGAAGGGAGATATCGCATGGCGGAAGACATGAGCTGCTGGACTCCAAGGCAAAAGCCGGAGCGGGTCGTGCTCGACGGGCTTTATGCAAGGCTGGAGCCGCTTGATACGGAGCGGCACGGCAGTGAGCTTTTCAGCGCTTCTCAGGTGCCTGACGCAGACGACAAATTCCGCTGGCTGGCGGAAAACCCGGTGGACGATGAAGCTGCCTTTCTGGCCTGGGTGAAGAAATCCGAGGCGAGCGAGGACCCGTTGTACTTTGCCGTCGTCGACAAGGCGAGCGGCAAGGTTGCGGGCCGGCAGACCTATATGCGGATCGACACGCAGAACGGCGTGATCGAGATCGGCAACATCTATTGGGGGCCGCTGATTGCGCGCAAACGGGCAGCGACGGAGGCGCTCTATCTATTCATGCGCCACGCGTTTGCAGACCTGGGCTACCGGCGCTTCGAGTGGAAGTGCAACAATGACAACGAACCGTCGAAGCGGGCAGCATTGCGTTTCGGCTTTACATTTGAAGGGGTCTTCCGCCAACACCTGATCGTCAAGGGCCTGAACCGGGATACGGCCTGGTTTTCGATCATCGACAAGGAATGGCCGGCGCTGGAGAAGGCTTACGAAGCCTGGCTTGCTCCGGAGAACTTCGACGCGGATGGCCAGCAGCGGCGGAAACTGGAAACCTTCCAGCCGGCACAGGCACAGCGAACATGAAAAAGGACAGGGCAATGCCGATCAAGATACGGGCAGTGGCGGAGGGCGACCGCGCCGAGTGGGAGAAGCTCTACCAGGGCTATGCCGAGTTCTACAAAACCGAGCAGAGCGCGGACATGCGGGCACGGGTCTGGGAGTGGCTGTTCGATCCCGGTCATGAAGTCGAGGGACTTGTGGCGGAAGACGCCGACGGCCGGCTGGTCGGCCTTGCCCACTACCGCGCCTTCGCGCGCCCCCTGGCGGCGGCGACCGGCGGTTTCCTCGACGATCTGTTTGTCGATCCGGCGGCGCGCGGCTCGGGCGCGGCAGCGGCGCTCATCGAAGCGATCAAGGCGGAAGCGGGCAAACGCGGCTGGACGGTAATCCGGTGGATCACGGCGGAAGACAATTACCGTGCACGCGGTCTTTACGACCGCATTGCGGAGAAAACCCGTTGGGTCACCTACGACATCAAGCTGTGAACGGATGCAGAAGGTCTTGATGAGTTGTAGTCGGACGCAGAACAGAGGTTCCACCACTTCAAGATTACCCAGAGTTTCCTCATGAAGCCAAACACTAGTGGCAGCTGTCTGTGTGGCGCCGTCAAATTCGAGGTTTCCGGGCCGTTTGAACGTTTCTTCCTTTGCCATTGCTCCCGTTGCCGCAAAGATACGGGGTCGGCGCACGCGGCCAATCTGTTTTCAACCATGGCAAAGATCACCTGGCTTTCAGGACAGGATAAGATCAGGACCTACAGGCTGCCCGGAACCCGGCACGAAAAGAGTTTCTGTGCCGAATGCGGCTCGGCGCTTCCAGGGGTTCATCAGGATGGCGGCCACATTGTCGTGCCCGCAGGCAGTCTTGATGGTCCCGTCGGTATCCGGCCTAGCGCTCACATCTGTCTTGCAAGCCGCGCGGAGTGGGATGCAGAACTGGAAGACGCTCCCAAAATAGACGGCCTTCCGTGAAACGATCTAGCCGTTGCGGCGGGCTACTTCCTCGCGGAAACGGTGAGCGATGACAACAGGATCGAGTCCGATAACGCCGACGGGCACGTTACCGGACTTGCACTTGCTGACAATGACGGTCATGCGATCTGCGGCAAGTGCCTGTTCAAGCACTTTTGCCGTTTCTTCCGCCGGACATTCGATGACGTTTTCGCAGCCGCAGGCTTCCGCCACCTTCGCCAGCGAAGTCTTTTGCCCGGCATAGGTCGGCTGGTCGCCGGTAGAGCCGTAGCTGCCATTGTCGATGATCAGCAGAATGAAATTGTCTGCCGGATTGTTGGCAATCGTCGGCAGGGTGCCGAGATTGGTCAGTACCGAGCCGTCACCGTCAATGGCGATCACCTTTGACTTCTGACTCAATGCCAGCCCGAGCCCGATGGAGGAGGCAAGCCCCATCGTGCCGAGCATGTAGAAGTTGGACGGCTGATCATCATGCATGAACAGTTCCTGCGACGGCAGGCCGATATTGCATACGACCAGATGATCGCGGATCACCGGGGCGATCGACTTGATGACTTCGGAGCGGATCATCGCGCAGCACTCCAGAAGCTTGCGTCCATCAGGATGGCGACGGGTTTCTTGGCCATGAAACAGTGGATTGAGAATGCCGCCCAGTTCGCCGGCATCCTGCGGCCTGTGGAAATGATAGGTAGGGATGGCAAGTTCGCTCAGCAGCGCCTTGGTGTGCAACGCCATTTCCACCTGGCAGGCGACCTTCTCGCCAACCTCGCCGCGATAGCTGATCAGCATGGGAAGCGGGATGTGGTAGTACTGGATCAGCGTGGCCAGCGCATTGATGGTCACGCCGATGGCTGTGTTCTGCATGATGATCGCAGGCCGCTTTCCACCCAGCCAGGCACCGGCACACAGGCCCATGCCCTCATCCTCCTTGTTGGAAGGGATATGGCGGAAGCGCGCATCCTTGTCGACGAGACCGATGACGCCGGCCAGTTGCTTGCAGGGAACGGTGGTGATGAATTCGACCCGATTGCCGGCAAGGCTTTCAACGATGCTTGCGCTGACATCAAAGCTGTTTTCCGTCATGCTGCCTTGCCCATTTGCCTAACTCTTGCCCGTTGGCTGCGCCTGCAGCCACCGAAAGGTCATCCTTAACCGATTGCAACGGCAGGGCAACTGCCGCGGCCGCCAGGCGTGGCGGCCACTGGCTTTTGCCTTGAGGCTACGGGAGCATCGCTGCTCAGTGCGCGATCATCACATGCCTGACGGCGGTATAGTCCTCCAGCGCATATTGCGACATGTCCTTGCCGTAGCCGGACTGCTTCAATCCGCCATGGGGCATTTCGTTGACCAGCATGAAGTGGGTGTTGATCCAGGTGCAGCCGTATTGCAGGCGGGCAGCGCATGCCATGGCGCGGCCGATATCCCTGGTCCAGACCGATGAGGCAAGGCCGTAGTCGGAATCGTTTGCCCAATCGACAGCCTCGTCGATATCGCTGAAGCGGGTTATCGATACCACCGGACCGAACACTTCACGGCGCACGATCTCGTCGCTCTGCAGGGCGCCTGCTATGACCGTCGGCTGGAAGAAGAAGCCGTTGTCGCCATGCGCAGCGCCACCGGTGGTCACTTCAATGTGCTTGTGCTCCATGGCACGTTGAACGAAACTCAGCACCCGGTCGCGCTGGCGGGCCGAGATCAGCGGGCCGATCTCGTTGACCGTGTCGTCCTTGTCCGCATATTTGATCGAGGCGACCGCCGAGGTCAGTTCGGCTACCAGCTTGTCGTGGATTTTGGCGCCCGCATAGATGCGGCATGCGGCGGTGCAGTCCTGTCCGGCATTATAATAGCCGAAGGTTCGCACCCCGTTGACCACGGCTTCGAGATCGGCGTCGTCGAACACGATGACCGGGGCCTTGCCGCCCAGTTCCAGATGCGTGCGCTTGACCGAATTGGCCGCGGCCTGGAGGACCTTCTTGCCGGTGGCGATATCTCCCGTGATCGAGATCATGTCGACGCCGGGATGATTGATCAGCGCGTTGCCGACCGTGCCGCCACGGCCAAGCACGACGTTGACGACGCCCTCCGGCAGGATTTCGGAGATAATACGGGCAAGTTTCAGAGCGGTCAGCGGCGTCTGCTCCGAGGGCTTGAAGACAACCGTGTTGCCGCCGCCAATGGCCGGTGCAAGTTTCCATGCCATCATCATCAGCGGATAGTTCCATGGCGCTATCGAGGCGACCACGCCGATCGGGTCGCGGCGCAGCATCGAGGTGTGCCCGGCCATGTATTCGCCGGCGAGGCTGCCCTGCATGCAGCGAACCGCACCGGCGAAAAAGCGGTAGCAATCCACGATGGCGGGAATTTCGTCGTTTCTCACGGCGTTGATCGGCTTGCCGCAATTGAGCGCTTCCAGCCTGGAGAACTCGTCCGCTTCTGCCTCAATGCGATCGGCAATCTGCATCAGGTAGCCAGACCGCTCACCCGGCGTTGTACGCGACCAGGTCTTGAATGCCTTGCGTGCAGCAGCAACCGCAGCCTCGATCTGTTCCGAGGATGCTTCGGGAAGCATCACGATGCTTTCGCCGGTCTTTGGATTGAGAACGTTCTCCTCGGCGTCCTTGCCGGTTTGGAACCCGGAACCAATCAGCATTTGAGTGTCCATCTGTGATACTCCCGTTAGAGATTCATTTGCCGTGACCGCCGATCTGGTCGCCATCACGGGTCAGGTAATAGGCTGCAAGGATCGGCAGGAACGTAACGAGCACCACCACCATTGCAACGACGTTGGTGACCGGGCGCTGGCGTGGCCGCACCAGTTCCTCCAGCATCCAGATCGGCAACGTCGCCTGCTGGCCCGCGGTGAAGGTGGTCACGATCACTTCATCGAAGGAAAGCGCGAATGCCAGCATGCCGCCGGCAAGCAGCGCGGTCGCGAGATTGGGCAGCACGATGTAGCGGAAGGTCTGGAAACCGTCGGCGCCGAGGTCCATCGAGGCTTCTATCAGCGATGCGGAAGTGCGCCTGAACCGGGCGACGGCGTTGTTGTAGACAACGACGATGCAGAAGGTCGCATGGCCGAGAACGATCGTCCAGGTCGAGAAGGGGATGTCGGCAAGGTTGAAGGCCGACCGCAGGGCAATGCCGGTAATGATGCCGGGCAGGGCGATGGGCAGGATCACCAGCAGCGAGATGGTCTCCCGGCCGAAGAATTTCCAGCGCGACACGGCTGCTGCGCACAGCGTGCCCAGTACCACGGCAATTGCGGTGGAAATGGCTGCAACCCTGACCGACAGGCCCAGGCTTTCCCAGACGTCGGGCCGCTGCCAGGTGATGCCGAGCCATTTCATCGTGTAGCCGGGCGGTGGCCACTGATAGCTCTTGTCCTCGGTGGTGAAGGCGTAGACGAATATCAGCAGGATCGGCAGATGCAGGAACAGCAGGCCTGCGGCAGCTGCGATCTTCAGGCCGAGGGGCGCACGGTGCTGGCGGTCAGAGCGCATCGAAGGCTCCCATGCGTTTTGCAGTCCACAGATAGAACCCCATGATCACCACGGGCACGACCGTGAATGCGGCGGCAAGCGGGATGTTGCCCGCCGTTCCCTGGTGGGCATAGACGGCCTGGCCGATGAACAGGCGGGACGAGCCGATGATCTGCGGGATGATGTAGTCGCCGAGCGTGAGCGAGAAGGTGAAGATGGAGCCGGCGATGATGCCCGGCAGTGCAAGCGGCAGAATGACATTGCGCAGTGTCTGTCGGGGAGAGGCGCCAAGATCGTAGGAAGCCTCGATCAGGGTGCCAGGCACCCGCTCCAGTGCAGCCTGAACCGGCAGGATCATGAAGGGCAGCCAGACATAGAGGAATACCAGGAAGGTGCCGGTATAGCTGACGGAAAGCGAGTTTCCCCCGATCAGCGGCATCTGAAGATAGGCTTCAAGCAGCCAGGTCAGGTGCAGTTTGCCGATCAGCCAGTTGAAGATGCCTTCCTTGGCTAGGATCAGCTTCCAGGCATAGACCTTGACCAGATAGCTCGACCACAGCGGCAGCATGATGCCGAGATAGAACAGCGCCTTCCACCGTCCGGTGGCGTAGCGCGCTGCATAATAGGCAATGGGAAAGGCGACGATCGCTGCGCCGACCGTCACCATGGCTGCCATCGATACCGTGCGGATGATGATATCCAGATTGGCCGGAACCAGCAGTTCGCGATAGGTTTTCAGCGTCGGCTCGTGGTTGATCAGGCCGGAAAATTCGTCGATCGAAAAGAAGCTCTGGATCAGAAGTGCAAAAAGCGATCCGAGATAGATGACGCCGAGCCACAGCAGCGGCGGGGCGAGCAGCAGCGCCAGCATGATGCGCGGGTTGCGCCAGAAGATATCGGAAAGCCTTCCGGCAATTCCCGCGCGCCCTGCGCCTATGACGGCTGTCCGGGCGGTCATTTGCCGTCGTCCATGAGATGGAGATCCCCGTCGCTCCAGGCGATCTGGACATCCGAGCCGTCATCGGGGCGGCTGTCAGCGGAAGGCAGCAGCATGTGCAGGCGCTGGCCGCCGGCATCGAGGGCGACGCGCGTCTGACCGCCGAGAAAACTGTGCGAGACGACCCTTGCCGGCCTGCCGCCCGATTTCGTGAAGCGGATTGCTTCCGGCCTGAGGCTGGCCCAGCGCCCGGCGCCGGTGAAATCCGGCGGCAGGACATTCGATGCGCCGACGAAATCGGCAACGAAGCGCGAGCTCGGCTGGCGGTATATCTCCTCCGGCGAGCCAACCTGCATGATGCGGCCCTGGTTGAACACCGCGATGCGGTCGGCCATCGACAGGGCCTCGCCCTGATCGTGGGTGACGAAGACAAAGGTGATGCCCAGCGCCTTCTGCAGCGACTTGATCTCCTCCTGCATCTGCTCGCGCAGCTTCAGATCGAGCGCGCCGAGCGGCTCATCCAGCAGAAGCACCTTCGGCTTGTTGACGAGTGCGCGCGCCAGGGCAACGCGCTGGCGCTGGCCACCGGAGAGCTGGCTCGGCCGTCGATTGCCGAATCCCGGCAGTTCGACAAGCGCGAGCGCTTCCTCGGCCATCCGGTACCTTTCCGCCTTCGCGATGCCGCGCACCATCAGCCCGTAGGCGACGTTGTCGACAATGGTGAGGTGGGGAAAAAGGGCGTAGTCCTGAAACACCGTATTGACGTTGCGGCGATAAGGCGGAACGCCTTCGACGGTTTCGCCGAAGATCTCGATGTGGCCGGCAGTCGGCTGTTCGAACCCGGCGATCAGCCGGAGACAGGTGGTCTTGCCCGATCCCGAAGGGCCAAGCATGGCGAAGAACTCGCCTTCCCCGATCTCCAGATCAACCCGGTCCACCGCCTTGACGCTGCCGAAATGGCGCGAAACTGCTGTGAAGGAAACGGCAATGGTCATGATGAGCCTGTCGCCCGCCCGCCAATGGGCGGGCAGGCCGTTTTATTCATGGATTTGCGATCAGCGGCCGCCGATCACGCCGATATAGTCGGATACCCAGCGGTAATAGGGCACGCATTCGCCCTGGGATGCGCAGCTGGATACCGGCGTGGTCCAGAACTTGATCTTTTCGAAGTCCTTCAGGCCGTTGGTGTCGCAACCCTCGGCGTTCTGCATGCCGCGTCCGTCCGAACAGGCCGCCGGCACGCTCGGCACCGCGCCGAACCACACCGACAGATCGCTCTGCAGGTTGGAAGAGAGCGTGTGTTCCATCCACATGTAGGAGCAGTTGGGGTTGGCGGCATCGACATGCATCATGGTCGTGTCGGCCCAGCCCGTGGCGCCTTCCTGTGGTACGACGGAGGCAATCGGCTTGCCTTCCGAGCGCAGGAGGTTGACCTGGAACGGCCACGACCCGGAGGCTACCACGCCCTCGTTCTTGAAGTCGTCCATCTGGATAAACGCGTCATGCCAGTAGCGGGAGACGAGCTTGCGCTGCTGGCGCAGCAGGTCGAGCGCTGCGGCATACTGGTCGGCGTTGAGCTCGTAGGGGTTCTTGATGCCCAGGTCCGGCTTGTTGTGCATCAGGTAGTTGGCCGCATCGGCGACATGGATCGGGCCGTCATAGGCCTGTACACGGCCCATGTTTGATTTCCCGTCCGGCAGCGTCATTTCCTCGAAAACGACATTCCAGCTGGTGGGCGGCTCCTTGAAAACCTCGGTGTTGTACATCAGCACGTTCGGGCCCCACATGTAGGGGACGCCGTAATGCACGCCGTCGACCGTGTGCCAGGGCGCGCTTTTCAGCCGGTCATCGACGGCGCCCCAGCTCGGTACCAGATCGACATTGACCGGCTGTACCCGCTTGCCGGCAATCAGCCGCAGCGAGGCATCGCCGGAGGCGGTTACGAGATCGAATCCGCCCTCGTTCATCAGGGCAACCATCTCATCCGATGTGTTGGCGGTCTTGACCTGGACCTTGCAGCCGGTGTTCTCCTCGAACTTGGTTACCCAGTCGAAGCCCTTGTCGGTCTCGCCGCGCTCGATATATCCCGGCCAGGCGACGATATTGACCTGTCCTTCGCCCGCCCCGACCGATTGCAGCATTTCAGCAGCAAATGCCTGGCCGGAAACCGACAGCGCCAGTGCCATGGCCGTACCAGTCTTTAGAAACGACTTCATCACATCCTCCGTGCTCGCACGGCCGCTTCGCGCGGCCGATTGTCAGCATCATCCGCACGATTTTGAGGTTTCGCAAATTCAATTATCAGATTACCGCTTTCGGTATTTCCGATATCTGATGTTGCAGCTCAGCGTGTCTGATGGCTGCTTTGGGCAATGCCGATGAAATCGCGTGCTGCCCGGTTCAATGCCAGGCCGCGCCGCCAGGCGATGCCGACCTGTACCACGGGCAGGGAGCCCGACACATCGCGGGAGACGATGCGGTCGCCCTCCAGCGACCAGGGGCGGTAGACGAGGTCGGGAAGCAGGGCGATGCCGGAACCTGTTGCCACGAGGTTGCGAACCGCTTCGACCGAGCGGGTGCGAAAGGCGACATTGGGCTTGGCGCCGAATGCATCGAGCAGCCGCGCGGTGGCTTCCTCGATCTCGTCCATCATCAGCATGATCAGGGGCTCGTCGGCAATGTCCGTCAGTTCGATGCTGTCGCGGTTGGCAAGATCATGGCCGAGCGGCAGCCAAAGCCGGTAGGGCGACACTTCCAGGATTTCGGCCTGCAGCGCCATGCGGTCGCGCAGATGGGAAATCACCATCACGGCAACGTCGAGTTCGCCGCCAATCAGCAGGTGCTCGAGATAATCGGCGCTGTCCTCGATCGCCGTTACTTCCACGGCGGGATTTGCGCGCTTGTAGCGGGCCAGAATATCCGACAGCACATAGCCGGCAACGAGGGATGTGACGCCAAGATGCAGGCTCCCGCTGGTTTCGCTGTCGGCGGTTTCGAAAGCGTGGCGGGCGTCCTGAACGTTGGCCAGAATGGCCTGGGCATGGCGCAGGAACTGGTGGCCCCTGTGCGTGATGTTGAGACCGCGCGGATGCCGGTCGAAAAGCGTGACGCCAAGATCGCCTTCCAGGTCCTTGATCGCCTCGGTAACGGCAGATTGCGAAATGGCCAGCGTTTGCGCGGCGCCGGATACGGTTCCCTCTTCGCAGACGGCGACGAAATAGCGGAGCTGTTTCAGCGTGAATGCCAATGCAAGATATCCGTTTGCCGTTCGAGGAAGAGATTTTTTCCAACGGCAATTTCGCCCCGGCGGAGCCTGTGGGCAAGCGCCAATTTCATCAACGCCGGAAAGCTGTCCGTACCTTCCCTGCGCGTTGTGGCGTTTTGGCGCCGCAAGCTGCGAGACTACGCTGCGCGTGCGGGAAGGTAGTCAGGGTAGCTGATTTGACTGGCTGGGGATCCTGGATTCGAACCAGGACTGACGGAGTCAGAGTCCGCTGTTCTACCGTTAAACTAATCCCCAACAGGAAGGGTTTCGCGACAGGTGTGCCGATGGCACATGGCAATCCGGCAAACCGGAGCCGCAAGCGAAAGCCTGGGGGAGCTATTACTGCCCAAAGGCGGTATTTGCAAGCCCATCCTGTAGCGTTTGGGCGGTGCTTTCGTGCAGTAGCTCCCTCCAGCGCCACGGCTTCCCGGCAAGGCCGGCCGGGCAAAAGACCGGCTGGGGGACTGGCTGGAGGACTGGCAGGCGAACTGGCAGGCGGTGGCGGATCACAAATCCGCATTGGGTATTTGCGAATTGGGATTTGAATGATAGCCTTTGACCAACTGTAAACATGCGACCCGGCTGCTACCGCCGGGTCTGAAAGGCACGAAGTTGAGCAGATTCCCTGGCCGTTTGCGCCACAAGGGGAAGAAGCGAAACCGGAAAAACGCTGAGAAGAAAGCCGCCTTCGATGACACGATCAGCCCTTTTCAGCGCAATCCCGAACTGCAACCAGCACAATACCCGACGCATGACGGTCCCGGACGGAACATGGAACAGGCAGCGCATGGTGACGCGCGCGGGCCTGCCGCCGGCAAGACCGCCGATCCGGGAGCGCTGAACGGCAGAACGGGACAGCGGAACGCGTCTTCCAAGACCATGATGCCCGGCCGGGATAGGCGGCCGGGGACTGCGGACAGTCATGCGCAGCAACAGGCCGCCGGCGACAGCGGGCCGCCGCGGCACGCCTTCCAGCCGCAGGAGGGCCAGCGCCGCGGCACCCATGGCCATTCGCGCCCACACGGCAAGCACAATCGCAGACGGCGGGATGGCGAACCGGAAATTCGCGGGCTTCGCGGGCCGGTAGAGCGGACGCCCGATGTGGTCTACGAGCCCGAGCGGGCGAGGGGCGGCAGCAAGCCGGCACAGCGCGAACCCCATGGAGAAACGGGCAGGCAACACGGTCCTTCGACTGCCGGGCGAAGGGACGTGGCAGGCGGTGGCGAGAACAGACGGGATCGAGGCGGCAGGGGAAAATCCGGTAATTCAGGTGGCAATGGCGCACGCAACCAGCAGGGCCAGAACAAAGACCTGAATCAGGCCCAGAATCATGCCCAGAATCATGCCCAGAACCAGAACCAGTATCGGGGCCGACGGTATGACGCTGCCGGTGGCGAGGCCAGACAGCCGAGAGAGTTGCGGCCGCTTTATGCCGCGCTCGACCTCGGTACCAACAAATGCCGCCTGCTGATCGCCCTTCCCCAGCCGAAGGGCCGTTTCAGGGTAATCGACGGGTTTTCGCGCATCGTGCGCCTGGGAGAGGGCATGGCCCAAAGCGGCCAGCTTTCGCAGGCGGCGATGGACCGGGCGCTGGAGGCGCT